>CAJXVQ010000029.1 GCA_913060685.1 uncultured Verrucomicrobiales bacterium | reverse complement strand
ATGTGTATAAGAGACAGGGACATCAGCGCGGACGGCCGCTCGGTCACGATGCAACAGGTGGCCGCCGGGTCGCGGTCCTACAGCTTCGGATGGGTGGACAAGGAACACGGCTTCACTTTCTCCAGCCCCCGTCACTACCTGCAGGTGGCACCCGACCGGGCGCCGAGCATCGATCTCACTTCGCCCGCCGGAAACTTGTTCGCGACGCTCCAGCGCAATCTCGACTTCGCCTTCCGCGGCCGGGACGATCACGGGATCGGCGAGACGGTTTTCGCTTATCGCGTCAACAAAACCTCGGAAGTGAAGGTTCCAATTTTACAAGCGACGCCGAGCGACGGAAGCGAACAACAGATCGACTGGGACTACCACGAAGCTCTGCCCAACCTCGCGGTTGGCGACACCCTTTCTTTCGCGGTTGAGCTGGCCGACCGCTACCCGGGCGCGGATGGGCCGCACCGTGCAAGATCCGATTCGCGGCGCGTGCAGTTCCTGTCCAGGGAGGACTATCTCGCGCAGATCGAAAAACAGAAGCGCCGCCTGCTCACCCGGATCCGGACGATCTATCGCGAGGAGCGCGGGGTGCATGATCTCGTCCGCCGTCTCGACCCGTCCGACGAGGTGTTTGTCCAGACCTGCCAACTGGAAGCGGTGCGGCAGGGTCTGATCCGCGAACGCCTCGGAGCTATTCGGAACCGCATCAACGCCCTGGTCGATGACCTCGCCGCCAACAAGGTCGCGGAGGAAGCCGAAAGCGCGGCAATGGTCAAGCTGGGCACCGATCTACAGACCATTGCGGACGCACACGTGGGTCGAGCCGCCTCTCTCCTGCGGGAGCTGGCCACAGTCACCGATGGGGGTGGGAACACCCGGAACCCGGCGGCCGCGATCGACATGGTCGATCGCTCGGCACGCGAACTCGGTCTCGTCGTCCTGCAGCTCGGTTTTGCGGAAGCCGCGGACGTCATGGCGCGGGAGTTGCACGCCACCACCCAGACCCAGGCTATCCTGCGCCAGCAGACCCTCATCAGGGGTGAAGCGAACGCGGCAGGCGATGAGGACTTGGCCAAGGCGCAAAGCCGCCTTGCCAAGGAAACGGCCCGCCTGCTTGCCGCCACACCACGCAACAAGGAGAGCACCAGCAAGGACGCCCTTGTAGCCTTCAGCCTGTCCCGCATGGTCAATGGACTACTCCGCTCTGGTGCCGATGCCAAGATGCAGGAAGCCGCGGCGCTCATCCCCAAGGCCGATTCGGAAAAGGCGGCCCGACTTCAGGCCGGGGTGATCGCGAGCCTGCTCCGCGCGGAGTTCCGACTGCGGCGCGGCGCGGAATACGAGGCGCTGACCAATGCCCGCGACCTCTTTGCCGCGCAGGCCGCCGGGCAGAGAACGTTGCGTGAAGAAGGCGCCGACATGAGCGCGGAAAAGCTCGCCCAATCCCAGGCCGATCTCCAGCGGCAACTCCATCTGCGACTCATGCCTGAAGTGCCCGCCCCGAGGCCGAAGCTCTACGACGTGGTCGCCCCCCCTGCCCCGCCGGTCGATGATTTGCTCGCCGCGGCCGAACACGCCATGCAGGCGGCCACAACCCAGATCGAAGCTGGCGACCGCGAGGCTGCAGCCGGTCATCACCAACAAGCACAGACCGCATTTGAGAAGCTGGCGGAGATTGCCGGTTGGCGGATGGAGGCCATGACCAAGAGAGCGCGCATGAAGGCCGCCGTCATCATTTCCGGGAAGCAGGCGACGCAGTTGCTGACGTTTGAGGAACGCCTGCTCGTGCTCCTCGAGAAGACCGAAGATGCCGCCGACGACGACGAAGCGAAAACCGCGTTTCTCGCGGCGCTGAACCAGGCACTGGCCGATGATGCGGCGAGTTTTCTGCGCAACATCGTCCGCTGGAAGGGAGCCCAGACGAGTCCCAGCGAAGATGATCTGTCACTGATCGACTGTCTCAGCCGCGTGGCGCGGGCCGTGGGCAAAGCCACCCCGTTGCTCAAGGAAAACAAGCCTGATGAGGCCATCGAGTTTCAGGAGCAGGCGCTCGATGCGCTCGAGGAGGCCGCCGGCCTGAACGAGGAATTGACGGCGACGCGCACCGCCTTCGCCGACGTGCTTTCCATGGCCGAGAGCGCCCTTGCGCCGAGCCCGCTTCTTGTGGAGATCGAAGCCGAGCAGGGCCACCTCAGCGCGCTGACTAAAAAGGTCAAGCCGGAAGACCGGCCGAGCCTGGTGATTCCCCAGAAGAATTTAATCCATGCCGTGGACGCCGTCGTGGCATCGCTCGACCCCTTGGCGCACAAGATCGAATCCGGCACGGTGATGATCTTCGCCAAAGAAGACATGGACGCCGCCGCGATTGGCCTCGAGACCGATGATATCGAAGATGCGCTCGACGCTCAGTCTTATGTCGTGGAATCGCTGCAGGAACTGCGGGCCAAGATTGATGATGTGACGCCGCAATACCGTTACGTGCTCGAGGTGACCGAGAACTTGTATGAGATCGTGCCCCGGAGCGCCAGAATCCGAACCGGCATACGGCAATTGCGGGAGAAGGCGGAGGGCGCGCCGGATGCGGCGGCAGTGAAAACGCATGTAAAGAAGTTCGGCGAACAATTACAGAAGCTCACTGGCGAGGAAGGCTATGTTGCGACCGCGCGCCAATTGGACAATGCGATCGGCAGCGGGGCCGCTGGAGCAGGAGCCGAGGACGCGTTGGACGCCCTCGATGCAGACACTGAGGCGCTGCAACTCCTGATGGATAATCTTGCCTACCTCATTGCTCCGCCACTCGATCTTGCAAACATCCCGACGCCCACGCGCGAGATCAAACTACTCGAGGAGGTGCTGGGCCTGGCGGCGCATCACAAGGATCTCTCGCGGAAGACACAAACCGCCGGGCAAGGGCAATTGGCGGCGATCGCCGCGCGGCAGCTCGCACTCGCAAGCCAATGCAAGGCACTCTTCCCGCCACCACCGGCGCCTCCCGCCGAGCCCGTCGCAGCAGCTCCTGCGGAAGACACCGACATCCCTGCCACTCCTGAAACGGAGCCTGAAGCAGAACCCGAGGGCAATGCCGCCGAGGCTGCCGATCCCGAACCTGTCATCGAACCCGAGCCGGTTCCCGCGCCACCCGCCCCTAAGCCACACCCCAACTTGGCAGCGGCGCATCGCCACTTGTCAGAGGCTGCCGCCAGATTGCAATCGGGCGATCGCGATGCGGCGATCACCAGCCAGACCGAAGCAGGAGATGCCCTGCGCTACTTCATTCTCGAGTATGTGCTGAAACATGTGATGATCCCCCCTCCGGGTCCACCGCAGGATCCCGCACCACCGATCGATTCTGAGGAGCTCGTGGAGCAGGAAATCTTGCCCTTGTTCGAGCCCGGAGCCTTGACCGGCGACAAACCGAATGATGGCCGCCTCGAATGGCAAGTGCTTGGCCGCCGCGATCGCGCCGCCCTGAACGAGAACTTTGCGAGAGAATTGCCGCTGGAATACCGGGCCATTCTCAAGGACTATTACGAAAGACTCACAGAATAAATTGAGGAACCACGAATGAACACGAATTCTTTCAAAGTAGGTAGCAGGATCCGGTCGCGAAGCGACAGGAGGTCTATTCGTGTGAATTCGTGTTCATTCGTGGTTCTCCTCATCTGTTCTCTGTTTGCCACCCCCGCAATGGCCCAGCAGGACGGCGCACCGGAACTGACCCCGGAAACGTCGCAGGCCATCGACAAGGGACTTAAATTCCTGCTCTCGAACCAGCAGAAAGACGGGTCCTGGCGCGGCGATGACCAGGGAAACCACGCGGTGGCCTGCACTTCGCTGGCCTTGATGGCGTTCATGGCCAAGGCCGAGTTTCCAGGCTTCGGTCCCCATGGCGAGCAGCTGGACCGTGGCATGAAGTGGTTGCTGAAAGAAGCGAAGAAACGGCCCGATGGATACATGGGGGCGGTGATGTACGAGCACGGCTATGCCACCCTCGCCTTGTCCGAAATGTGGGGGATGAGCCGGGATACGGACGATGATGACGCGATCCAGAAGGCGCTTGAGAAAGCCGTGGAGGTGATCCTCCGTTCGCAGAACCCCGGCGGCGGATGGCGTTACCAACCACAGGCCAACGGCGGCCAAGACCTCTCGTGCACCATGACCGTCTTTCACGCCCTGGCCTCCGCCCGTCAGGCGGGCATCGCGGTTCCGAACGAGACTATCTCAAAAATGGTCGAGTATCTCAAGGGAGTTCGAGAAACCCAAACCGGCGGCTTCACCTACGACGGCCGCCCCAAAAAACTGTCCGCTGCCTGTACTGCCGGTGGCATCTACGTCGCGCAGCTCGCGGGGCATCGAGACACGGAATTGGTCAATACCCCACTTCGCTATCTCAAAGGCCTGTCCCCCGGCATCTTCGGTGAGGCCACACCATACTATTACTACTCCCACTACTACGCGATCCAGGCAATGGTGCAGGCGGGCGACGCGGAATACTCCAAGTGGTACCCCCAGGTCCGGGACGCGCTGATCAGCAAGCAGACCGCCGAGGGGTCCTGGGGCAGAGCCAAGCCTGGCAGCTCCTCCTACGAGACGCCCATGGCGATTATTATTTTAGCCACCCCTCATCGCTACATCCCAATTTATCAGAGGTGATTCAGATGATCGGAACTCCATTTTTTTCAGAGCTGGCGGACGCGCAGGATGAGCCATTGCTTTCATGGCCCCGTCGAAGGCTTAGGGCCTTTCTTATCCTGGCCCGGCGCACCACTCCGGGGACGACCGGATCACCTGCGAGCAGACCTAAGGCTTGTATCGTACTCCCGCTCGCCTGCTTCATCATCGCTTCTCTCCTGACCACCCCCGCAATGGCACAGCAGGACGGCGCACCGGAGCTGACTCCGGAAGCCTCGCAAGCCATCGACAAGGGACTCAAATACCTGCTCTCAAACCAGCAGAAGGACGGGTCCTGGAGCAGCGATGGCCAAAAAGGCCACGCGGTGGCCTGCACTTCGCTGGCCTTGATGGCGTTCATGTCCAAGGCCGAGTTTCCAGGCTTCGGCCCCCATGGCGAGCAGCTGGACCGTGGCATGAAGTGGTTGCTGAAAGAAGCGAAGAAACGGCCCGATGGATACATGGGGGCGGTGATGTACGAGCACGGCTATGCCACCCTCGCCTTGTCCGAAATGTGGGGGATGACCCGGGATACGGACGATGACGACGCGATCCAGAAGGCGCTTGAGAAAGCCGTGGAGGTGATCCTCCGTTCACAGAACCCCGGCGGCGGATGGCGCTACCAACCGCATGCCGACGGCGGCGAAGACCTCTCGTGCACCATGACCGTGTTCCACGCCCTGGCTTCGGCCCGCCAGGCGGGCATCGTGGTTCCGAACGAGACGATCG
This sequence comes from uncultured Verrucomicrobiales bacterium, assembly GCA_913060685.1. GTDB lineage: Bacteria > Verrucomicrobiota > Verrucomicrobiia > Verrucomicrobiales > Akkermansiaceae > SW10. The sequence goes on along the minus strand of CAJXVQ010000029.1, from coordinate 18,558 downwards.
CGAAAGTGGTGAAGTATCTCAAGAATGCCCACGACGCCGAAACCGGCGGCTTTGCCTACAATGAAAAAGCAGCAGCGAGTTTTCCCTGTACCGCCGGTGGCGCTTACATTGCGCAGCTCGCGGGCCAACGGGACACCGAAATGGTCAATGCCGCGCTCCGCCATCTCAAAAGCCAGGCTCCCGGCGTCTTCGCCGGGGCACGCTACTACAGCTATGGCCACTACTACGCAATCCAGACGATGGTGCAGGCGGGCGACGAGGAATACTCCAATTGGTATCCCCAAATCCGAGATGCGCTGATCAGTAAACAGAATACAATGGGCGCCTGGGGCAGCGCTTCCAAGCAAGGCATTCCTTATGAGACGCCCATGGCGATTATTATTTTGGCCACCCCCCATCGCTACATCCCAATTTACCAAAGATGATGAATCACTTCCACTGCGCATGCCTGGTCTTGTTCCTCCTATTGCCTCACCCATCTCCGGCTCAGGAACTAGCGGCACCGTCACCCGGTATTCCCGAAAGCGCGATTGCCGCCCTGCAGAATGACTTAGCCGAGGCGGGCGAGGCCACCTCAGCGGTCAGGAAGCGGCGGGCCTACAAGAGCGTCGCTCGAAATGGGGAGGACCTGCTTGAGACCTCCCTTGCAGCTCCCAACCGATGGCGCGTCCTGGGGATCGTGTTTCAGTCCCGCACGCGCCTGTTCGGTCTCGATAACTCCGACCGCAACCGTGAGGCCCTTCTTGAGACCTGCGCCAAACTGGCCGAGGCGCCCGACGAACATGCCGAGCTTCGGCTTGAGGCCGACCTGCTTCTTTCAGAAAAATCCCTCTCGCTCAAAGGTGCGGACGTGCAAGAGAGAACACGTGCACTGGAGGAGTTGATCAAGCGTTACCAGGGCACGCCGGCTGAAGCCAAAAGCCTCATCATGGCCTCGCGGATCGCGATCAAACTGGGCGCCCTCGACCTGAAGAAAACTCTCTTCACGACCATGAGGGAACGTTTTCCCGCTCATCACGCTGTCATTCAGTGGCGTCGGGAACATGTCGGGTCGGCCATGCTGGAAGTCATGTTCGCGGGATCTTTCGAACGGGTGGACGGTGTGTCCTTGAATTTTCCGCTCGATCTGATGGGGCACCTCAGCATCATGGTGTTCTGGTCTCAGGACACGCCGGGGGTCGATCTCTACCTCAAGCAGGTCAAGGAGCTGGAGGTCCGGTATCCGGGCCGATTCGATGTCTTCAGTTTCAACCTGGACGAATTGCCGGACGGCGGAATGGCGACACTGCGCAAGCTGGAGCTGGACTGGACGGTCATGAGGCTGCCAGGCGGAAGAAAGCATCCGGCATTCCGTAGCTATGCACAGAATGATCCGGCCGGCATCTTCGTCAATGCATACGGACGCGCTGCGCTGTCGCCGAAGGAGGCGCAGGGAGAAAAGTTCGAGCTCGATGCCCGACGGATCTCCGATGAGCGTTACCTCGCTCAACTGCAGTCACTGTTCATTGGGGATTTTTTGCTGACGGCGGAGCCGGATGAACGTCGAACACCGAAGTTGGCAGCCATTCAAGAGTGTTTCATTGCCGCCCCCTTCCGCTATCGGCTGAAGCCTGGGCAGGCCCTCGCGAACTACACGAAGGCCGCAAAATTGTGCGCTGACGCCATCAAGACAGAGCCAAAGGCAGACATCGCAGCGCTTCGTAACAGAAGGATCATTGCCTTGATGGGCATGTGGAACCTGGCCGGTGAGCCGGCGCATCTGGCCGAAGCGGTTGAAGAGGCTAAGGCGGCGCTCGCGATGACGTTGCCGCCCGGCGCGGACCTTGTCGCGCGGTTTTGTCTGGCGAAGGACACGCTTCGCACGAGTGAGGCAGTGAAAATGGAAGCTGTTGTGTCCGCTTTCCTCGCCGACTGCGGCGGAGCCGAAGCATCTGCGTCGGCCGTTGCCGCGGCGGCCATTTTGGCGCTGGACGCCAACGCACGCGGTCTTCACGAGCGCACCCGCGCCACATTGCTGGCCACTGCGGAGGGCGATCATCCTGTGCTGTGGCCGGTTGTCGCCTTTCTGCGGGATCGGGTGCATACATACAGCCTGTTAAGAGCCAATTTAATCTCGATCGGTAGACAACACGAACGCCAGACGCAGATCCGCGGGTACATCAGCAATCCCGGAGGGAAGCCAAGAACAGACCGCCTGCCGGAGATCGAACTCAAGACCCTCGACGGCGGCACCCTGAGCCTCCCGCAGGACACCCACGGCAAACTGACGCTACTGGTCTTTGTCGAGCCGTCTGCGGAACCCGATGCGGAGTTTCCCATCGACGTCGGGGAAGAAGTCAAGGTTCACTCCCATAATTATCTCCAATTCGCGTGCGACCTGGCAGACCGACACGTCAACAAAGACGTCACTACGATCGCGGCCTTTTTGTCCGAAGATGCGCAACGGATCGATGCCCTGATGAAAACAAGGGAATTGACCTGCCAGGCCGCCATCGTGCCGGGCGGTCTTGCCAACCCGATGGTGCGCCGACTGGGCGTTCTTTCAGCGGATCGTATCCCGAACGTCTTCCTGCTCCGCCGGGACGGCTCCATCGCCTGGCACGCATCGGGGCTGCCATACGGAGATAGCGAAAAATTTGTAAACATGCTCGCCTCGAAAGTCCAGATCGAGACCTGTGAAATGGAGACGGCCTACGAGGCTCTGAAGAAGGGCGATTTCAAGGAGGCGGCGCGCGTTTTCGGCGGCCCCTATCTTCCCTGGAATCCCGATCGTTTTGGCTGGCGAGGCCCGAGATACCACGGGCAGGCCCTGGCCTACATGGGCCTGAAGGACTGGGATGCCGCGCTCGAGTCGATCGAGAAGGCGATCGACGCCCAGAAATTGCGCTACTTCCGGGGCCGAAGAGACAAGAATCCAGAGCAGTGGCGAAAGGAAGCCGCCACGGTGACGGTCAAACACCCGGATGACACCCTGGTGGAACTGTGGGACATTAAGTCCGAGATTCTCGATAAGCTTGGCCGCAAGGACGAGGCGGCCCAAATGCGACGGCGTTCTGAAGAACCGGCCAGCACAAGGCCCGCGAGCATCTACAAGGCGTTCCACGATAAATTAAAAGACTGGTTAAAGCAGCACAGAATGGAGACACAAAAATGAAGAAACACGACATCATCAAGAGAGTATGGATCATGACGATCCTGGCCCTATCGACATCCGTCTTTGCCGCGGGGAAACCAGCACCGGTCAGCCTGACCCCCGAAGGGAAGAAAATCGAGGCACATTACAGCAAGATGCTGGCTGATCTCAAGGAAGCGATCACGCGCCTGGAACCCAAGGTGGACGAAATGAAGAAGGCCGAATTCACCAAGCAGTTCGGCGCGCTTGAGAATGTCCCACCGGTGACCCAGATCGTCATGGGCGTTGAACGCTCCGTGAAATACGGCCCGGGCAACCCTGCCTTTGCCGAGAAACAGAAAGAGGTCGTTACGGCGGCCAGAGCTGTCATGAAGGACATTGACGCATTTTTAGTTGGCGAGAAAGACCTGGCCACCATGGCCAAATTCGCATTGCTGACGCATGCCACCCCGAGTCGCCTGGCACTGTTTGCGCAAAAGGGCGAAGAGGAAAAAGCGCTGATCGATCAGCTCCTCAATGACGACAAGCTCGTCGTGCAGGCCATGACGCTGGGAGGAGCCAGCGGCGGAAATTACGGCCAGGCGATGCGAAACTACACGGCCATCCAGAAAGCCAGTGAACGTTCTCACGAGGGTTTCTTCCAGGTTTGGGCCCTCGCTGCATCCCTTCAGATTACGAACGAAACCTATGTCTATCCCGACGTTCCCGCAGCCGAGTCCCTGGTCAAGTATTACCTGAATTACCTGAAGGCATACGACGACGGCATCCTGGATCCCGCCTTTTCTGAATTGGGCGGGACAGGATGGAACTATCGCTTTGTATTTCCAGACTCCTACACGCTTGAAGATATCGACTGGATACGAAAGGTGCTGCGCAACTACCGTCCCGATCACACGCGCCTGGAATACAGATGGCGCTACTGCCGTATCGTTAGATCCGACATTCCCTATACCGGCAGCGTCGACAGAAGCGGCATGCCGGCCGAGCTGAGTAATATTCAGAAGTTCTTTCTCAAAGGCGGTATTTGTGGCCCGCGTGCTTTTGTCGGGCAAATCTCGGGATATGCTTTCGGCATACCTTCTCGTCGTGCCCCCTCCCCCGGTCATGGTGCCATGGCGCACTGGACTCCGGACGGATGGACCACCGTCCTGGGACCACACTTCTATTTCTGCAAACACATCAATGGCATGCCCCCCATGGAGTTCCTGTTGCACTCACAGGCGCAAGAAGATCCCAAGGGGTTCAAACAGGTGCTGATGTGTGAGTGGTTAGGGAAAGCGCTGGCCGAAGATGCCCCGCGTAACTTCGGATCAAGCGGTGGGTTCTGGCGATTGCTTGGTTTCTACAAACGACAGGCCATCGTCGAAGATCAGAAAATAGAAGACATCGGGGCCACAGGAGCAGAACTCGCAGAGTCTAATGTGAGTAGCGAGAAGGAAGAGATCTCGCAGATAGAGATCCCTGAGAAGTTTCGCAAGATCACCGTGGCCGGGGATGGCACCATCACCATTCCCGTAGCGGCATGCAAATCACCGAAGAACGGTGAGAAGATACTCTTCATGGAAAGCATCGATGGCGGAATGCAAGTGCACTACGGTTTGATCGGCCAACGCCCGGAGCTGCTCAGTTACACCGTAGATATTCCCAAGGCCGGCAAGTACGAGTTCACTGCACATGTTTGTACCGTAACCATGGACAGACAATTCCTGCTTCGCGTCAACAGGAGAACTCTCGTGGATGTCGACATTCCCTACACCAAAGCCGACTGGATGGATACCGAACCCGTTGATCTCGAATTGAAGGAGGGACGAAACCGGATCTCATTTACCCAGTATGCCCCGAATAAAGGAGTGAGTATCAAATACTTTAAGTTGAAGCCGATGGAGTAGGAGGAGGCCAATGCGGCAGTGGAGAGATGAGCTGACGATCCAGATTTCCGACCGAGCCGTTCACTTTTTTGAAAACAACCGAAAAAAAACACCGCAAATACTAGCATGATGACACGAAACCGAACCCAACTCCTTTTACAACTCGCCGTCGCGTTCCTGCTAGTCCTGGGCGTCCAGGCCCGCACCTGGACCAGCGCCGACGGAAGCAAGACCTTCGAGGGCGAACTGCAAGCCTACGACGCCGCAAGCGGAAAAGTCAGCGTGACCCTGGCCAGCGGCAAGCGGATGAAATTCACGCGGGACAAGCTCTCGGCGGAGGACATCGCGTGGCTGAAGAAGAACGGTGGCCGATCGGGGGGAAGCACCTCCGAGATCAAGGAACTGCCTGATGAGCTGCCGGATCCCGATGGCGAGGAGGCGGATATGAGCAAGACGGTCCAAGTCTACATCCTGATGGGGCAATCCAACATGCTGGGCGCTGGCCGCGTATCTGGAAGCAATGAAGGCGCTCTGGAAAATGCCTGCAAGAATAAGAAGCTCTACCCTTATCTCATTGATGACACAGGCAATTGGACGGCGCGTAAAGATGTTCGCAATGTCCGTGTCAATGGGAGGACCATGAAGGTGTTTACGAATGACTGGTTGACTCTCCAAGGCGGAAACATCGGCCCTGAAATTGGGATTGGTCATTATTTGGGCCACGCCGTCACGGCACCTGTGCTGGTTCTTAAAAGTTGCACTGGCAACCGCAGCCTCGGTTGGGATCTCTTACCACCGGGCAGCAAGCAGTATGAGTTTGAAGGCAGGATCTACCCTGGCTATGGAGAATCACCCGAGTCGTGGGCCAAAGGCACTGCACCCAAACCCATCGGGTGGCATGCCGGTCTTCAATACGACGTCGACATTCGTAATGCCAAAAGTGTTTTGTCCGATCTGGGAACCTACTATCCTGGTGCCACCAAATATGAGGTGGCCGGTTTCTTCTGGTGGCAGGGTGACAAGGATTTCCGCAACAAAGCACATGCCAGCAAGTATGAAGAGAACCTCATCGCTTTGCTCGCATCATTACGTAAGGAATTTGATGCCCCTAAAGCAAAAATGGTCATCGCGACTCTCGGTCAAACCAAGAAGGATGCCAAAGGCACACATGGCCAAATCATCAATGCCATGTTCGACGTTGCCGGAGAATCGGGCAAGTACCCTGAAAACAAAAACAAGGTCGCCACCGTCTACTCCCACCCCTTGAGCAAGGGAGGGAGTTCAAGTGGTCACTACAGTGGCCACGCCGAAACCTATCAAAACATTGGTGAAGCGATGGGGAAAGCCATGGTCAAAATGCTACAAAGCAAATAGATCTCTCCTTTCTCCCCCTCTCCGATCCCATCCATCCCAAACAAGGCGTGCCGATCAAAGTGACATGGCAAGACGCACGAGGCCGACAGATTATGAAGAGACGGACATTATGAGAACGGAATACGCCACTGCTCTGGCTACCTGCTGCGTTGTCAGTTTGCTGTCCCTCACCGCTACGGTCTCTGCCCGAGAGACAGGAACAGCACCGAAAACGTATCCGCCGAATTCGAAAAGCAATCCGCTTGTCCCCACGTTTACCGATGTTCCATACGGCGAACACGAACGGAACACGCTCGACTTCTGGCAGGCCAAGTCGGAGACGCCAACCCCGGTCGTCATGTTCCTTCACGGCGGGGGTTGGATCGCCGGCAGCAAAGCGAATGTTTCAAGAAGCCCTCGCTTCCCCAATCTCCGGGCCATTTTGGGGCAAGGGATCTCGGTGGTGGCGATCGACTATCGCTTGATCGGCAAGCATACCGAGGGCGTTATGCCGCCGGTCAAAGCGACACTTGAAGACGCCGCTCGGGCAGTGCAGTTCGTCCGCAGCAAGGCCCGCGAATGGAACATCAACAAAGAGCGGCTTAGCTCCTACGGTCCTTCGGCCGGCGGCTGTTCAAGCCTGTGGCTGGCTTTCCACGATGATCTGGCCGATCCGAAGAGCGAGGATCCGGTTGCCCGTGAATCAACCCGGCTCTGGTGCGCCGCTGGCTCGGGCGCGCAGACCACGCTTGATCCCCAGCAGTTGAAAGAATGGTTTACCAACCCCGGCTATGGCGGCCATGCCTTCGGGGATTATGCCTACGGCAAGGATTTTGAGAAATTCCTGTCCGACAGGGAGAAGCTGCTTCCGTGGATTACCGAGTACTCGCCATTCGCACTTGTCAACGCCGGGGACCCGCCGGTCTACCTGGCCTATGGCAATGAGCCGCCCGCTCTAGGCCTCGGTCCAGACTCGATCCATGGCGTCACCTTTGGCATTGGCCTGCAAAAGCGCTGCCTCGAGTTGGGAGTCGGGTGCCATGTCGTATACCCAGGCGCTCCGGACGCGAAATACAAGAGTCCCATCGAGTACCTTGTCGCGACACTCAAGGCACCGGCCGCGCCGGAAGCAGACAACGTCCCTGAAGATGAGTAGAGAACCAGAAGATGAACACGAATACTCGACACCCCTTTTCATTTCCGGATGGGTCGTCTTGACGCTCCTGTTACCGACCCACCTTGCCTCAACGCGCGAGCAGGAATTTGCTTTTAGGTGGCGTGCGAGTGATTCATAAATCTTAAATTTCCGGCTAAATGGAGTGGAGCTTGATCCGGGCGTCGTGGTGGCTGAATTGCCATTTGATGGGCACCGGATTTGTGTTTTTCTGTTTGAGGTAGGCCTTTACCTCCCGGCGCATTTTCCGGGGTGATTCGATCCGCCTGTCCAAACAATCCGCCCGCGACATGCGCCCCCTCTGGCGCGACTTCATTCTAAAAGTCTGGGGCGGTGATCCCCTCCAATGCCCCTCCAGCAAGAGCACCATGAAACCGGTTCGCACTTTCCTCCGAAACGAAGAGATCGAAAAACGCCGAAGGCGTGTAGGCGTTTTGGACAGGAACCCGCGCAGCGGGTGACGTGCCCCGCAGGGGTGAAGCGCCGTGGGGCGGCCCTGAATCAATTCTTCCTCCGTCTCCACGGTCTTTGGGAAGGAGTCATCACCCTTCCACGACCACCCCCGCCACCCTTCGATATTCAAACGATGGAGCCCATCGAACCACCCTGGCAGGCCATCAAGGAATGGATTCCGGATGACGACCCTGACCTCAACTGGTTCAACCAGGAAAGGCACTCTCCCGGCACCGAACCCAAGAGCTACGCCCAACCTGTGCTCCGAAGCCTTGGCGAAGAAGTAAGTTCCACCTGGCAGCCCGAGGAGATCCTGCTCGACGACGGCCGCATCCTGGTCCCTCCGCTCCGGTCAAAAGGCGACTTCAAGGCCCTCCCGCCAAAAGCAATTTCCTGCTACGTTCATGATAAATCTTTCCTGGTGAATGGTCGGGCTGAACACGAATAGCCGTGGTCCCGACCCGATCAGTCATTTGGAACGTCCAGTCGGCACCGCCATGCAAGCCCAAATTGGGCCCCTTCCCTCCAGGACGGTCAAGATGACCTGAGGCTCTTTAATTGGCTTTCATTCAACCCCAACATTAGCAGCTCGGCTTCCGTGCTGCCAACAGCCTCAAGTCATCTTGATCGCCTTGCTAGCACCCCATCTTTGTCTTGTTGTATGTCTGGTCGAAAAATAGTAGTCCCGCGGGCGACTTGTGAACGAATCCGAATCCAGGAACGAAACCGACCGCCTCGCCGCGCTCGAGCGTTACGGCATCCTCGACACGCCGCCGGAGCCGGAGTTCGACGACTTCACGCAGCTTGCTTCACTGATTTGCCAGACACCCATCGCCCTCATCTCGCTGGTGGATGGAACACGGCTTTGGTTCAAGAGCCGGGTAGGCCTCGAGGTTTGTGAGACTCCCCGGAACTTCTCGTTCTGCCAGCACGTCATTCAGGGAGCGGAGCTGATGGAAATTCCCGATGCGCAGCTTGACGAACGCGTGCTCGCCAGCCCGCTGGTCGCGGGAGAACCGCACATCCGCTTCTATGCAGGGGCTCCGCTCACCACTCCGGATGGCCATCGTCTCGGAACGCTCTGCGTCATCGACCGCGCGCCCCGCCGGCTCACGAGTGAGCAGCGCGACGGGCTGGCGCGGCTGGCCCACCAGATCATGCGGCGGTTGGAGTCCCGTTTTGATCATGCCAGGTTCACTCAGAGCGCCGCGGCTTTGAGCGAAAGCAACGAGCGCACCGAGCAAATCATCGCCTCGGCACTGGATGCCGTGGTCACCATGGATCTGGACGGGCTTATCACCAGTTGGAATCCCCAGGCGGAAGTGATTTTTGGTTGGAGCGCCGGCGAGGTCATCGGCCGGAAAATGTCGGAAGTGATCATTCCTCCGTCTTACCGTGAGGCGCACGAACGCGGCCATCGGCATTTGATCCAGACGGGCGAGGCGAGGGTGCTGAACCGCCGGATCGAATTAAGCGCCCTGCGCCACGATGGGGTGGAGTTTCCGGTTGAGTTGACGATCGCCAAGGTGATGGTTGGGGGAAAGGCGCACTTCAGCGCTTTCATCCGCGATCTTACCCAGATCAAGGAAGCTGAAGCGCTTTTGGCGGCCGCTTTGGAGAAGAACAGCCGCATGGAGCGCGAGCGTCTGGAGGCCCTTCAAGAGCACTCCGCCACCCTGGAGCAGCGGGTCGCCGAGCGCACCGCGGAGCTTGAGCATTCCAGGCTTCAGTTTCAGGACTTGTTTGAGTTTGCGCCGGACGCGTTGGTGATGACGGATCAGGCGGGAATCATTCAAATGGCCAACCGTCAGGCCGAGCGGATGTTTGGCTGGACCCCTGCGGAGCTGCCGGGCCAATCGGTCGGGCTCCTGCTGCCGTCGGCGCTTCAGGCGGGATGCCCCGCGGAGCTCGCCCGCTTTCTCGAGGCGGGTGAGAAATCCAGCCTTCCGGGCCGCCGTAAGGATGGCACGGAGTTCCCGTTGGAAATGAGCCTCAGCCCGCTGCAAACGGAGGTCGGCACGCTGCTCGCTGTCGCCATGCGGGACGGCTCCGAGCGTATTCAACTGGAACAAGAGGTGGCGCGCATCAGTTCCCATGAGCAGGAACGCATCGCCCATGAGTTGCACGACCATCTGGGAGCGTATCTGGCCGGCATTGCTTTCCGGTGCAAGTCGCTGGCGGAGACATTGGAACGCCGCGCCATCCCCGAGGCGGACACCGCACAGCAACTGGTCGGGCTGGTCAATGACGGTATTGATCTGGTCCGGAATTTCGCCCGCCTGCTCGCCCCGGTGGACCTGGAAGCCGGCGGACTCGCGGCCGGATTGTCCCAGCTGGGCAAGGAAATGGAAAACGCCTTCCGCATTGAGTGCCGGGTCGAGGTGGAACCGGAGCTTCCCCCGCTCACTCCGGAGCAGAGCCTGCAACTTTACCGCATCGCGCAGGAAGCCACGCGCAACGCCGTCCAACACGGCAAGGCCCGGCTCATCATCATTTCCGTCCGCGGCGAGCCGAAGAGCTTGATCCTGACAATTTCCAACGATGGCAAACCCTGGAGTCAGGCTCTTGAGCGCGCCGGTGGCATGGGCCTGCGCATCATGCGCCATCGTGCCGTCAATATCGGCGGAACTTTCACCATGCAATCCGACTCCGCCGACTGCACCTCCGTCATCTGCCGCCTGCCTCTTCCTTCTGCCGGCGCGGATCGCCGGGACACAACTTCAGACTCATGAAAAAAATCCGCGTCCTCATTGTCGAAGACCACCCCTTCTTTCGCAGCGGCCTCGTCCAGTGGCTCAACCAACAGGAACAGGTGACTTGCTGCGGCGAGGCTGATTCAGTGGAGGCCGCCCGGAAGGCGGTGGTGGAAACGCAGCCCGACGTGATCTTAATGGACCTGCGCCTGGGGGACGGTGAGGGGCTTGATCTGATCGCGGAAATCACCCAAGCGCATCCGGAAATCCGGAGCGTGGCCTTGTCGCAGTTTGACGAAGACATCTATGCCCACCGCGCCCTGCAAGCCGGGGCCCGCGGTTATCTGATGAAATCCGAGGCCACCGAATCTGTCCTGGCCGCCATCCAGACTGTGATGGAAGGGGGGATTCATCTCAGCCCGGGCATGGCCGCCAAGCTTCTCCGGAATATCTTTCCCGATCCGGCTTCGAGCTCCCTCGATCTGGCCAGGTTGTCCAACCGGGAACTGCAGGTATTCCAGTTGCTGGGTGGTGGCCTGAGCACCATCGAGATCGGCAAGCACCTGAAGCTCAGCCCCAAGACCATCGAGACCTATCGCGAGCATTTGAAGGTCAAACTCAATCTCGCGGATGCACCGGCGCTGTTGCGTGCCGCGACGCTTTGGGTGGAATCCGGCTGCTTGGAAACGGAGGATCCGGCCGCCCCCCGACAGGAGAGTTGAGCACGCGCCGCGGGCCCATAAGGGTGACCCTTATTCATTTTCAGGGTGAACCCCCGATGGTGCGATACTCCGAAGTGGTGTAAACCATCAGTGTGAGTCGCAACAACGCTTTAAAACTGTCATCCTCCAATGGCGTTTCCGGTAGCGGCGAAATTTTTTCCGCAGTTGTGTGGACGAAGAACGAGAATTTTTTAGAGGATTGAAGCCGCCAAGCGGAGATGGGATCTCTGGGGGGGGGTCTGTATTTGACCCGCTTGGCGGCTTCAGCCCTTTCGAGGCAATAGCGGTCCATGGCAGCATGCGCGCGCCCACAAGGGTGAACGTTGATCTAAAAACGTGGGTGACTTTGCCTCCGTTCGAGAGGGACGGAGTATGATACGCTGTCTATAACGGGCGACTTGCCTGGTCACTCGCATACCCCCTGCATCTTGCGGATTTTGTACCGGCTTCAGTAGAACAAGAAATTGTGCCGTTGGACACCGAGTCAGATACTGCCCGATTTTACAGAGTTTTCCCGGTTGCCCGCTGAAGAACTGGAGACGCCACCAAGGAGCCTTTTCACGGACAACGAAGCCCGCAGTGTCCAAAAACTCGAATCGTTGGTTTTACGGTAAGGGTCACGCGGAGAACCGTCGGATGCTCATGGAGTAGCAGATACGATCAGTCGTAGACTGCGGCGCATTAGGGTTTGTGATTTTGGAAGCCAATGTTTGCCTGGCAGGAAAATCGTGACCTCCCGGATGGAGAGGTCAGGTCGGTGAGACTGCTGTGGATTTAGCGAACAGCCCCTCGCTGTGATGGCACCGGGCGAGGACGAAGCTAAAACTGACAGGAGCATTCATGCTGGCATGTTTTTCGCCCCTCCCCGCACCAGGACTTCGGTTTGCGTTAAGGTCCTTGGACGCTGGACAGCTCCGCGCGGATGAACCACGATCCGAGGGGAAGCATGTCGGGCTTCAAGGGAATCGTCAGGGTTTCCCTGCCGCCGTCAAGCGGCTGGCGTTGGGCATTTGCCAGTTCCAGCAACTCAGTCGAAGGGTTCCAATCGGCCATATTAGAGGTGATCTTGAGCGAAATCCGCGCGCCGTTGATCACGAAGTTGCCTCCGGGCACTCCGGTGCCACCGGTACCCACGGTGAAACTCACAGAGGGATCGCCGCCCGCTGTCGCAGTCAATTGGGGTTGGGCGACGGGATCCTTCCAGGCGGGGTTGGTGCCGCATGCAATTTCGATCCAGTTGGCCGTCGCGTCGCCGTCCGGGTCGGCATTTGGGGCGGCGTCGGCCCCCTCGAGACCGTTGTTGGCGGCCCAGAGGGCGAGAACCTGCGCGTCGTCGAACGGCGAAGCTTGGCCTTTGACGATGCTCATACCCCGGTTGCCGGAAGTAGAGTTGTGGGACCAAGTGGCAGTATCTGAATCGATCACCGTGTAGGTCCCCGGCTTGAGAACTTCCATCGGCCACACTTCCCAATAGGCGTTCTGCACTCCGCCCTGGCCAACCCGCCCTTCAGCGGGCCACGGACCGTAGGTGGTGCCGTCGGAGTGCCGCAAGGCGATGGTGCCCGGCGAGATTCCGCCATTGAAATAGTGGTAGTCCATCACATAGGTGATGCGTGTGGGGTCCGCCAAGGTGAAGATGGTTGGGTTGGAAGGCCCGCTCGAAACGCCGCCAATGTTGTTATTGTCGAACACTGTGACTTCGGGCGAGTGAGTGGCGATCGTCAATTTTTGCCGGATGATCTGATCCGGTCCGACGGCAGTAACCTCCACGGTGAAGAGTCCGGATGCCAAGGGCGTGCCCGAAATAATGCCGGTGGCCGGATCCAGAATCAGCCCGTCGGGGAGACCTGTCGCGGTGAATTCGGTGGGTTGGTTGTCGGCCTGGATCTGGTGTTCGTATGCCTCGCCCGCAGTGCTGTTCAGGATGCTGGAACTGGTGAGCTGCCCGCCCGACGGCGCGGGCTCAGTGTTCACGAGCAAATCGACGAAGCCCGGGTTGCTCGTATCCAGGGTGAAGTTGAACCCGGCGGGCACCGTGCCCATGACTGGGGTGCCGGTGCGTGTGCCGTCATATTGGATGATCCGGTATGTGCCGGGTGTGATGCCGAGATCGACGATGTCGATGACCGAGCCGGCGAGGTTGATATCGGTAACATGCAGCATGGTGGCATTCCATCCGTCGGCCGCACCGCTGGTCAGGCCGAATTCAAGGTGTCCGTTGACATCGAGATTTCCATTGGTCGCAAATACCCGTTTGTTCCGCAGAGAAAGGACGCCCTCCAGGGTGACGAGCGCTTCGGTTCCCGGAAACATGGACTGGCTGCCGGAGAGGACCACCGTGGTGCCGGGGCCGATCCTTTCGATGTCCGGGTCTCCTGCGAAGCTCATCGTGGTATCCGTGCCGTTGGCGATGATCTCCCAGCGACCGCCGGTCAAGGTGTGGCTCAGCGGGTCGAAGTTAGTCAGGATCGTGTCCGGGGCGAGAATCTGGAGCGTGCCTCCGTCCACCGCGCGGAAAATGCCGTTGTTGGTTTTCGGGTTGGTGTTGAGGGTCAACCCTCCGACGCGAGCTTCGACCACGCCCTGGTTGTTTAGAGCTGTAATTATTCTGCTTTGTCCGGTGAGCGCGACATCGGCGGTGGTCAGCGTCTGGTCGGCGCCGACGGTCAGGGTGTCGGCGGGATCGAGCGATTCGATGACATTGTCATCGTTGCTCTCGAATCTCATCTGGCCGCTGCCGTCCAAGGTGACATCACCGTCGATCAACAATTGGGAGGCCCAACCGTGGTCATCGAGGTGGATGGTGCCCTCGTTGTGGATGGTGCCTTTCAGGGTCAGGGTGTTGTTGCCGTCCAAGGTGATTGAGCTGTCAAAAGTCGGAGGCATTGCACTGCCATCAAAAACCGTGGCACGGCCTTCCAGGGTGTAGGCACCGGAACCATTCAGGGTGCCACCGACGACGGTCGCAGCATTGAAACGCACCGTACTGCCGGCATCTGCCGTGATGGTGCCGACGGCCGGGTCACCGCCGCCTTCGTCGTTGGTGACGGTGACATTACTGAAGCGAATGAGGCCCCCGTTGACGGCATGGATGAGACTGTTGTTGGTCTTCGGATGGGTGTCGAGTTGCAGGCCGCCTTGGTCGGCGGTGATGGTGCCGTTGTTGGCGATGGCGGTGATGATCCGGCTCGCGCTGTCGCCCGCAAGAGCGTCGGCGCTGGTGATCAATTCCTGATCTGCGCCGATGGTCAAAACGTCCGTTGGGTTCGCGGAGGTGATCCAGTTGTCGTCGTTGCTTTCGAATCGCAGCTTGCCGTTCCCATCGAGGATGGCATTGCCGTCAGCTTCAAAGGCGGCGACGTCGCCGCTCGCGTCATTGAGGACGATGATCCCCTCGTTGGTGAAGGTTCCCTTGACGGTCAGCTTGTCGTAGCCATCAATGTTTACGGTGCCGTCGTTGGTGACAGACGAGACCGTGCCGTCGAAGACGGCATCGCTGGTCTCGAGTTCAAAGGCACCCGCGCCGTCGAGCGTGCCGCCGACGACGGTGGATCCACCAAATCGGACCGTGCTTCCGATATCGGCCGTGATCGTGCCCGCCGGATTTTCGAGCGTGGTGTTCAGAAGCCTAAGAGTCCCGCCATTGACGGCTCGCAACACGTTGTTGTTAGTCGTTGGATGATTCTTGATCTGCAACCATCCTCCGTCGGCGGTGATGGTCCCGTTGTTGACAAAACTGGTGTTGATGTGGCTCTGATCGATCAGGGTGTCGGAATCGGCGCGCAAGGTCTGATTGGCACCGATCGTCAGCACGTAGGAAGGGTCCGCCGAATCGATGGTATTGTCGTCGAGGCTGTCGAAGAGGATCTGCCCGCTGCCAGTGAGGCCGACGTTGCCGTTGATCCGGAGAATCGTATCCCCGCCAACCAAATCATTGAGTCGGATCAGGCCATCATTGACGATGGCATTGTGCACATTGAGCACTGAACCGGTGAACATCTGTAATTCATTGCCCGCCGTGAGTTGCAAGTCACCGATGTCCACCGCTATGCCGAGTTCAACCGGTGGCGCGCTGCTGATCAGCACCGAGGCGGTGGGGCTGTTGGGATAGCTCGTCACGTTCCAGTTGCTCGGCTCCCACTCGAATCCAGGAGCTCCGCCGCAGGCAATGGGTTGATTACCGATCAGTTGATCCTGATTCCATTTGTTGTTGTTCGGAGCATAGTAGAGGTTCGCGCCGCACGTTAAGATGAGCTGACCGTTGGCCTTGTCTTCCCAGACGTGAGTCTGGGCGGAGGCTTGACCGATCATGGCGAGGGCGGAAAGCGTGAAACCAGCTAGCAATTTACTTTTGGGGGGGCACCCCTGAGAGCGTCGTTGAGGAGATCGGAGAGAGGGGGGGATGAATCGAGTCTGCATAAGTATCGGGGCTTGTTTTCTGACGGCCATCTAACGCACACCTGCTGGTGGCCTATTTGACAAGATCAGGTTTGCACGGGGCTGCTAAACTGACCACGCATCTGCTTTCGATTTCTGTGCAAATTCCGCTCTCGGCAGGCCCCGCCAAGCTCGCGCTTACGAAGCTCCTCGCGAGTGCTCTATGCGCTGACGCGCGCGTCATCGAGGGCCGGGCTACGAGTGCGTCGTATGAGGACATCTTCCACGCAGTGCGCCCTGCCGGGCGCACCAGTAAAAAAGGCGACCCCCTCACGGGGGCCGCCTTCGATTTGAGATTGGAAAATCGCCCCAGTCGATTAGCGACGGCGGCGGGCTCCGAAGAGGAGGCAGGAAAGAGCGAAAAGGCCTAGCGAAGCCGGCTCCGGGACGACATCGATCTTGACGTTGTCGTAGAAGACATTGGCAACGCTACCCTCGGCCGCTCCGGTTACTGCGCCAAGCTGTAGGGTAATGCCTCCGCTGACATCCGGGCCGGCGGTGGTATTGAACGAGAAACTCGTCCAAATGTTTGGATCCGCGTCCGCGAACAGAGGTCCACCCAGGATTTCGCTTTTCGAAATACCCCCACCGTCTATTTCTGAGAAGAACTCGGCGAACACGATGCCTCCAACAGCTGTGGTGCCGCGCATATCAAAGCTCACTGAGATAGCATCGCCGGGGTTGATGCTCCCGGCCAAGAGGTTGGATTGTTTGATGATGCTATTAGCTGCACCATTTCCAGAGTTGTCTATGTTGACCGCAAAATTACCCTCGGTGGGGGAAAAAGCTCCAACGATTTGGATGCCGGACGGGAATTGGGTCCAGCCGGTAAAATCGCCGGTTTCAAAGCCACCATTGACGGCGACATTGACGGCCTGCAGTTGAGTGGCCGAAGCGGCGGTGAGTAGGATAGTGATCAGGCAGTTATTTTTCATGGAATCGGGTATGGTTGGTTGATTTAAAAGACCTCCTGACTCTGCCCGATGCACAACTGAGTGCCCCGTATTGACAGGTGGAGAGATTCGCTCGGCGATGAGGTATGGCATTGTGCTTCCTCCAGCAAGCCGGAATTTGCATTAATTTGCACTTCCTGATCAGGTGCCCGGGGACTCCCATGCTCGTCACCCAAAGAACCGATACCACTCTGGGCTACCAGCCGGTCTGCTGCTAGCTGGAGGAGCGGCCTCCAAAAAACATGCCCGGCATGAATGGCACGGACTTAAGGGAGATTTCAGAGGAATTTCCTTCATAAAATAAGACGAAAATCCGGCTCGGCGGCGGACAGCAGCTTGAATTCCGGCATCGAAAAAATCTATATCGATTTCGTATTGATGAAAAATTGCAGAAAAAGCTCGTGAGAGAGCCCCCAAACTGCTTGCTTCCAGTCTGTAAAAAATGAAATTGAAAAAACTTTCTCTCACCCTTTCGCTGTTCGCCTTCGCGGCGACTCCCGCTTCCGCCCTCGTGATCATGATCTCTGATCTCAGCCCTGCCGGTGCCCCGATCGAGGCCTGGTTCACCGATAACTTCTCCAATGTCACGGAAGTCCGCCATGGTGACTTCGCGAATTTCAGCAACGCTGCGAGCCAGGAGGCGCTGAACGGAACCGGTGCCTATGCGGGCATGGGTGCTGCTGACATCTTCGTGATTGGCCGCTCGCTTTCCAGCGGTGGTTATGGTTCCGGAAATGCGGATGGTTACAACTCGATCGCCATTCCTTTCATCAACATGACCAGCTACACGGCACGTGGGGCTGGAAACCGGCTCGGCTGGCACGATGGTAGTGCCGGCAACACCGGTTCCCGCAATGGGGAGGAAACCACCGTGACCGCGATTGGCGGTGCCCTTCTTGGAGTACCAGCAGGAACCTATGATCTCTGGACCGATGACCTGAACTTCAATGGTGTGGGCACCAGCACGAATGTCGGCACCGGCGACATCCTCGCGACGCTCGACGGCAACCTCATCGCAGCCCATTGGGATGCCGGTGACGCCCCGGGCGATACCGTCTCTGCAGGTGTGGCTACCTTCCCAGGCACACGCCTCTTGCTGAATATCGACAACGAGCCGAACGCTGGTAACAGCGGAGCCAATGACTTCACCGGACTCACTGCGTTGGGCACCCAGGCCTATGCTGGAGTGATCGCCGCTACCACGCCCTTGGAACAGGTTCCCGAGCCTTCGACCGGTATCCTCGGTTTGCTCGGCCTCGGCTTGGTCCTGCGCCGCCGCCGTTAATTCAACGGTAGACAAAAGTTCTTTCGACACATGGCCGCTCTTCCTCTGGGAGAGCGGCCATTTTCTTATCCTGAACGCTCAAAAATGTGAGAGCGGCGGATCTGGCCCAAGGCACCCTAAATCGACGGGCCAATTGGTCATCGTGCCAGCCACCGGCAAGTTGCCGATTTCGAACAAAGATCACGTATGATATTTCGCTGCCGCTTCGTTCTATTCGCCCTTGTCAGCCTATGTGTGTCTGGAGCCTTTACTGCAGAATCACTGTAATGAGAGCGGGAAATAGAATGAATGTCGCGCGTCTGAAAAATTCCAAGGTAGATCTGAAAAGAACGTCCGGTTGCGTCTCAGGCCGCGTCCGGAAGGTAAATCAGTCCCAGGTTTTCCGCGGTGGTCTGCCCGGTGAAGAGCCGCCATAGATCCACCGCCAACTGCCGCGCCGCCGCACTTCCCTTGGCATCGCCCAGCACCGGCATCCACTTGCGAAGGG
>CAJXVQ010000028.1 GCA_913060685.1 uncultured Verrucomicrobiales bacterium | reverse complement strand
CGAGATCAGCCTCGGTCTCGTGGGCTCGGAGATGTGTATAAGAGACAGCTCAATTTCCTCCCGAAATTCACGGTCAGCGTCGCGGGAGAATCCACCTCCGCATCCTCCGCCAACCCTTGGATCCTCCCCGCCATCTGGACCGCCGGCTTCCTCTTCTTTGGCCTGCGGGGACTCATCGATGTCCTCTCCATGCAACGCTGGAACCGCGAATCCCGCCTCGCCAACGATCTCCCTGCTTTTCAAGAAACCCTCTCTCAACTCGGCATCTCGCGCCGCGTTGATCTCCGCATTCATCCGCGCCTCGCCTCGCCCGTCGTCTCCGGCCTCATCCGCCCGCGGATCTACCTCCCGGAAAGCTCTACCGAGTGGTCCCCCCGGACCCTCCACATGGCTCTCCTTCACGAACTTGGCCACGTGCAGCGGCGCGATCTCTGGATGGCCACGCTTGCGCACATCGTCTGTGTGCTCCATTGGTTTAATCCCGCCGTCTGGTGGTTGCGCCGCACCTTCCTCAGCCAGTGCGAATACGCCTGCGACGCCCATCTTCTCCAAAAAGGAGCGAACCCGCGCGACTACGCCAACGCCCTCTGCGACGTCGCCCAATCCGCCTCGGCCCCACCTCTTTCGCTCGCCATGGCCGGCCATGTCCCCCTCCGCGAGCGCATCATTTTCCTGTCCAAGGGCGGCCGTCGCGGCTCCATCATTCTCTCAGGTTTGATTTTCCTGACCGCGACCAGTGCCATCGCCATGAGCGTCATCAGCCTCGTCCCTGAACGGCCTGCCGCCGAACCTGCGGCACCGATGGATGAGGTCGAACTCCGCTTCAATGCCGATCCCTTTCCCGCGGATTAGGGCCACTCCCCGAGACCACCCCAAGGACTCACCACACGAAAAACGAATTTGACCTTGGCGATAGTTTCATTATTATGGAATTATGAAAACGACCGAGGCGAGCATCGCTCTGACTGCACTCGCGCATGAGTCCCGACTCGAGGTGTTTCGTCTCTTGGTGAAAGAAAGCCCCGAAGGACTTTGTGCCGGTGATCTTTCAAGGATGCTTGGGATTCCCAAGCCTACCATGTCCTTTCACCTTAAGGAACTCAGTTTCGCAGGCTTGATTGATTCGGAGAGGCTTGGACGCTCCATCAAGTATCGGCTCCAAAACAAAAAAATGCAGCAGCTCATGCAATTCCTGATGGAAGACTGCTGCCAAGGTCGTCCCGAGCTCTGCCTCCCAAAGGGTTCAAAAAGCGCCTCCTGTTCCGATTGTTAAACCCTTCATTTCAGAAATCTAAAAACGAAAAACTCATGAGTATCAAAATTGGAATCAATGGATTTGGCCGGATTGGTCGCCTCGATCTACGCGCCGCCTTTGGCTCGGAAGAGCTGGAGTTCGTCCACATCAACGAGCCACACGCACCGGCTCAATCAGCAGCGCATCTGCTGGAGTTCGACACCGTGCATGGCCGCTGGGATCACGACATCACTGCCGACGATCAATCGATCACGATTGATGGTCACGCCATTGGCTATTCATCCGAGAGCACCCCGGGAGCGGTCAATTGGGTTGAAAAGGGAGTCGAGATCGTCCTCGAGTGTTCGGGCAAATTTAGAACCCCCGCTCTTCTCCAGCCATATTTTGACCAAGGTGTCAAAAAGGTCATCGTGGCCGCGCCCGTCAAGGAAGGCGCTCTTAATATCGTGATCGGCTGCAACGACGATCTTTACCTCCCCGATGAGCATCACCTCCTTACCGCGGCATCTTGCACCACCAACTGCATTGGCCCGGTCGTCAAGGTCATCAACGAAACCTTTGGCATTCGCCATGGCATGATCACAACGCTGCACGATCTGACCAACACCCAAACCATCGTTGATGCGCCCCATGCCGATCTGCGCCGCGCCCGTTCTGCGGTGAACTCCCTGATTCCCACAACGACCGGATCAGCCACCGCGATCACCATGATCTACCCGGAGCTGAAGGGCCGTCTCAACGGGGTTGCCGTTCGCATCCCCATGCTCAATGCCTCGCTCACCGACTGCGTCTTCGAACTCGAAAGAGAGAGTGACATTGAAGAAGTCAATGCCGCTCTGAAAGCCGCCGCCGATGGCCCATTGAAAGGAATCTTGGGCTACGAAGAACGCCCGCTCGTCTCCGCTGACTACGTCAATGATCCCCGCTCGGGAATCGTCGATGCTCTTTCTACAATGATGGTCAACGGCACCCAGCTGAAGCTACTCGTCTGGTATGATAATGAGTGGGGATATTCCAACCGGATGATGGATCTCACTAAAATCGTGGCGGCATCCTTGTGAGTTTCATCTCTCATTTGGCCAAACGATGAACACCAAGAACTACGCCCTTGTCACGGCCGCCTACTGGGGATTCACCCTGACCGACGGGGCGCTGAGAATGCTCGTACTTCTGCACTTCCACGAGCGTGGTCTGAACGCCATACAGTTGGCCTTCCTCTTCCTGCTCTACGAATTCTGCGGGATTGTGACCAATCTCTTTGGTGGCTGGCTGGCCTCGACCAAAGGCCTCAAGATCACCCTCACCTCCGGCCTCGCGCTCCAAATTCTCTCGCTGGTTTTGCTCTCAGTCATCAATCCCGGATGGGAGCTTTGGCTCGCGGTGAGTTACATCATGGGCACCCAGGCTCTCTCCGGTATTGCCAAAGACCTTACCAAGATGAGTTCAAAAAGCGCGGTCCGGGTTCTTGTTCCCGAAGGTGATGCCGCCTCTCAATCCGGCCTATTCCGCTGGGTCGCTATTCTCACAGGATCCAAGAACGCGCTCAAGGGAGTTGGCTTTCTCCTCGGCGGTGTCCTCCTCGCCGGCATTGGATTCCAATGGAGCCTCCGGGCCATGGCGATCTCTCTGGGAGTCGTTCTTGTGATTTCAATCCTGGGACTGGAAGGAGATTTGGGGAAATCAAAGCAGAAGACGAAATTCAAGGAACTCTTCTCAAAATCAAGAGAGATCAACGTCCTCTCCTTCGCCCGCTTTTTCCTCTTCGCATCCCGGGACGTTTGGTTCGTGGTCGCACTCCCCGTGTTCCTCAGCGACGTCCTTGGCTGGGGCTTCGCCGCGATCGGAACCTTCATGTCGATCTGGGTCATTGGATACGGGATCGTCCAGGCTTCCGCGCCCGCCCTGGTGAGAAAGAAAGGAAATGTGGCCAGCACCGCCGCTTCCACTTTGGCGTGGGGCCTCGCCCTCGTCGGAGTCACCCTTGCCATTGCTCTGGGAGTGCAATTGGAATTCAACCTGACTGAAACCATCCTCGGAGGCTTGATTCTATTCGGCATCATCTTTGCGATGAATTCAGCACTCCATTCCTACCTGATTCTCGCCTACTCGGATTCAGATAAGGCGGCCTTGAATGTCGGCTTCTACTACATGGCCAATGCCGGAGGACGGCTCTTCGGAACCTTGCTTTCGGGCCTGGTTTACCAATGGCAGGGCCTTTCCGGATGCATGTGGACGAGTTCCCTTTGCGTTCTCATTGCAGCACTCACCATCTTGGCCCTGCCTAGAAAGACGGTCTCACAGGGAACATCTTAAGGGAACCCGATCGATCCCGCGATTCAGACCCTCATCATGGCGCGACTTCAGGGCGATATCTGAACAAATCCGCCCTCGCGCCACGCTCCCTGTTTGTTAGTTCGCCGCCATGAAATTCAATATCATCCTCGCTACCATCTGCCTTGCCCTCGGAGCCACCATTGCCTGGGTCGCCAAACCCGACCCGACATCGACAGCTCCCCAGGTTGAAAACGAAACAGACAAGCCTTCAAAAGCACAAGCGGCACCCTCTTCATCGGACGACAAACGGGAGATCAGCGAGCGTAAGATCGTCGAGTCCGGCAATGCGCTTGAATCGACCATCATTCCTTTCGGCGAAGAAGGTGACAATCCGGAGGGCAACAGGATGCAGGATCGCATGAGCCAAATGTTCAAGAAACGCCAGATGGCCAAATTGGACGCTCGCATTGCCAAACTCGTCAACCAACTCAATCTCACTCCTGCGCAGGAAGCGGCTCTGCGAAAGGCCGCCGAAGAAAAAATGGAGGGCCTTGGAGATCTCTTCTCTGGGAATGGTGATCGTTCCAATCTCGCCAACATGATGAAAGGAGATGGCATCGATGAAGCCCTCGCTGACATCCTCACTCCCGGGCAACTGGAAGAACACGAAGAGGTCAAAAAGCGTGAACTTGCCAACAAAGTCGAAGCCAAAGCTCTCAAGAACCTCGCCAAATTGAGCAATCTTGATCTCTCTCAAGAGCAAAAGGATGCTGCTTACGATATTCTTTATAAACAGGCCGAAGGCTCGGTCACTGACGATTCCGGCGCGGGTGGTATGTTTTCCATGATCACTGATGGCTTGGGCATCGAAATCGATGGCGATGCCATCGGGCTTGCGGCCAACCTCATCCCAAATGCTGAAGACATGGAGAATGGAGACGTTGAGCGACCAGATCCCCAGGCAATGATGGCTAAGATGAAGGAAAACCAGGCCAAGCAGATCGACGATAAAGTCAAAGCTCTCAGCCCTGTTCTCAACGACAGCCAACTCGAACAATATCGCAAGGACCTCGAGCTCAAGTCAGGGGGAATCTTCGGCGGATTCATGGGAGACTTTAACAGAGACGGGGAGTAATTCTCACTCGCTCTCAAGCTTGCGCTCAGCTTTCAAGAGAGCTTTCTTCTCCCGGGCTTCCCGGAAGAAGCTTTTGAGAATCCCCACGCATTCATCCTCCATCACCCCCATCGTGATCTCACAGCGGTGGTTCAGGGGCGGGTTGCTTTGCAGAAGATTCATCCACCCGCCTGCGGCCCCTCCTTTGGGATCCATGGCACCGTAGACGACCCGGTCCGGGCGGCAATGGACAATCGCACCGGCACACATCGGGCAGGGCTCCTTGGTGACGTAAAGGGTCGCTCCTTCGAGTCGCCAATCTCCATAGGCGGCTTGAGCTGACGTCAGCGCGAGCATCTCGGCATGGGCGGTGGCATCCTTCAAAGTCTCCACCTGATTCCAGGCCCGTGCGATGATCTTGCTATCCCGCACGATGACCGCGCCGATCGGGACCTCTCCCACTTCATAAGCACGCCCGGCCTCCCGCAAAGCCTGGCTCATGAAGTAGAGGTCGCTTTGAAAATCAATCGACTGCTCACTCTCGAAATCGAAGTCCATGAGGGTGGTTAGCTGATCTCGCCTCGACTGGAAAGACTCTCTTGTGAAATGACGAGCACCCGGCCCGCTTCCACCCGCCACTTCACATTCCGACCCGCCAACCGACACCCGTAGATTCGGTCATCATCATGATAGGCCGGACGCGGATCAACCGAGAGCACTTGGGCAATCAAGACCATGTCGTTTTCATTCAAACCACGTCGGGCCTCTTCACTAAACTCAACCTGCAACGCCACCGGAGCTTCCTTTGCAAATCCTCCAACCGCTTCGGGCAAAGCCTCCACGTAGGGCAGATAGGGCTTGATATCGAGCACCACTGTTCCGTCCACCAAATCCAATCCGCTCACCTCGATGGCCTCGTCGCCCACTGACTCGAGTGCCACCAGCGAGAGCCCAATCCGGTTGGGCCGGAATGGCGAACGGGTCGCAAAGACCCCCTTCTTCTCATTTCCCCCGAGCCGGGGCGGCCGTACGAACCAACGGGTTTCCTCTTCCCGAACCTGGTCGAAAAGAAAAACGATCCAGACATGGCTGAATTCCTCCAGACCACGACACGCTCCCGGCGGAACATCTTTCGAGAAGACAACCCGGCCCCGTGCCCCGGGGACAAGGCCACTCTGACGCGGCGTCCCAAATTTCTCTCCAAAGCAGCTCTCAATCCGACCAATCGGTCTCATCGTCACGCCATCGTTCATCGATCCAGCAGAGCAGGAGCAAGATCGACACGCGAGTATTCCTTTCCGACCGCATCACAAAGCAGATTGGAAGAAATCCGGCCACTCTCGTAAATGGTCGGCAGCCCGCTTCCCGGGTGGGTTCCGCCACCAACGAGGTAGAGGTTATCATATCCCTTCATGCGATTATGCGGCCGGAAATAGAGCATTTGATCGAGCGTGTGGGAGAGATTGAAGGTCGCCCCCATGAAGATGCTGTAATCATCCCGCCAACCCGCCGGGGAGAGGATTTTTTCCTCCACGATGTGCTCGCGAAGATCCTTCATCCCGGTGCGTTCGACAATGCGATCAATCACCAGATCCCGATATTCCTGCTGGGTCGCTTCCCAGTCCTGATCATGGCGAACATTGATGGTAGGAACGAGAACGTAGAGCTGCGAATGCCCTTCCGGCGCGACCCTGGGATCGGTCACACTGCTATTGCGGACGTAGATCGACATGTCCTTTGAGACCTCTGTTTCGCTCTGAATGTCGTTCACATTCTGCGCGTAGTCGTCGGCAAAAAGAATGTGATGGTGCGGCTCGTCCTCGTAAATTTTATCGAGCCCGAGATAGAGCATGAACGCCGAGCACGAAAACTTCTTCCCCGCCATCTCGGCAGGCTCCTTGCTCTGACCATTCATGAGGTTGACCATCGCGTGAGCATAGTCGGCATTCATCACGACGTGATCGGCTTCCAAAACCTCCCCGTTTTCCAAAGTCACCCCAGTTGCTTTTTTACCGTCAAAATTCACCTCCTTGATGGGAGTCGAAAGCCGAATATCGGCGCCTTCTTCCCGGGCGACCCTGGCCATTGCCAGCGAGATTTGGCAAAGCCCACCCTGCACGTGATAGATTCCGAATTTGTATTCGGTGTATGAGAGGATGGTGAAAAGCCCGGGGCATTTCCAGGGACTCATTCCGAGGTATTTCGCCTGGAAGGTGAAGGCCAGTTTGAGGCGGTCGTCTTTGAAATACTCGTCGAGAACATCGACCACCGTTTTAGTCGTGGCGATGTAGGGTATCACTTTGATGAGTTCGGCTCGAAGATAGGACGAAAGTTTGTGATAGGGCTTTTGGAGAACGGGATAAATGGCCCGGAGCTTGGCCGCGTGATCGTCCATGAACCGCAGGTAGCCTTCCTCATTTCCTGGAAAATTTTCGGCGATATTCGACGCCATTTTTTCAACGTCCGAACTGGTCTCAATCGTCCGACCGTCGCTCCAGCTCAGACGCGCCATCGGGTCGAGCTTTACGAAGTCGAGATAGTCCGAGCTCTCGCGCCCCGCTTCCGCAAAGATTTCATCAAGAGTGAACTTCTGATGAAGGAAGGTCGGCCCGGCATCGAAGGAATAGTCTCCGACCTTGATCTCGGAATTCCGACCACCCACGCGGTCTGCCTTTTCCACCACCGTGACCTCAAATCCGCGATGGGCGAGGATCATCGCAGAGGAAAGCCCTCCGGGACCGGCGCCAACAATGATGACCTTTTTCTTCATTTTCGACCGATAGGTAGACGACACACTCCAATCGGGCTAATACTTTTTTAAGGACAGCATGACCACCACCCGCTTCGCCCCCAGCCCCACCGGGAAACTCCACCTCGGCCACGCCTACTCCGCCAGGGTCGCCCACGACCTCGCCCGGAAGCAGAACGGACGATTTTTGGTCCGCTTTGAAGACATCGACCACACCCGCGTGCGGCCGGAATACTATGAAGGAATTCTCACGGACCTTCGCTGGCTGGGACTCGCCTGGGACGAGGAACCCTGGAAGCAACTCGACCGACTTGAGCACTATCAGGCAGCCCTGGACCGGCTCAAAGCTCTCGGCGTCGTCTATCCCTGCTACTGCACCCGACGCGAAATCGAGACCGAATTGACAAATCTCACCCACGCTCCACATGGCCCGGAAGGCCCGCTCTACCCCGGGACCTGTCGCGGCTTGGCCACTCCACCGGCCGACCGCGAACCCGCCTGGCGACTCGATTTTCAAAAAGGGGCCGACTTGGTGGGCCTGCTGACCTTTCATGATCTACGCCACGGTAAGATCGACGTTGATCCCGGTTTATTGGGCGATGTCATCCTCGCCCGTAAGGACATCGGAACTTCGTATCACCTCGCCGTCGTCATCGATGACGCCGCCCAGAAAATCACGCACGTCACCCGGGGAGAGGACCTCCTCGGCTCGACCCATATCCACCGCCTGCTCCAAACTCTTTTGAATCTCCCCGAGCCTGCCTATCTCCACCATCAGCTCATTCTCGATGATTCCGGCCAGCGCCTCGCCAAGCGACATGATGCCCTCGCCATCTCCACTCTCCGTGAGCGGGGCGAAGACCCTTGGAATATGCTACCACCTGCCTAGTCTGTCTCCATGTTGGAAATGCCCCTGCGAATTGGAATCAGTGGATCAGGCTCCGTCTCCCGGGGAGTCGAGTTTCAGATCAACCAAACCGATGGGATGGAGTTGGGCTGGCGCTGCGAAGCCGACGATGTCGAGGAGCATCTCAAAAACGAACCCGTCGAGGTCTTTGTGGAAGCTTGCGGGCACGTTGGTGATGCGGGCGAATGTTCCCTGCTAGCCATCGAGAACAACGCCCACGTTGTCCTCACCGATGCCCGCGTCGATGTCACCTTCGGCCTCGCCCTGCAATCAGAGGCCCAGCAGCGAGGCATCATCGTCACCTCGGATGCCGGAACGCCGCATGGCGCTCTTGCCAGCATGATTCAAGAAGCCCACATCATGGGATTCAAAACCGTTCAGGCCGGTCAAATCTCGCCCTGCGGTGGAGACTCGCAATTTCTCTATGAAATGGCCGCTCTCGCCAATGGCTTTGGCTTTCTTCCCCCTCCCGGCGGTATGACCGGACCGGAAGTCACCAGCCTCAAGGATGCTCTCACCGCCTTCGATCTTGAGAGCTACGAAGACACTCCAAGAGTGGACTTCCTTCGCCTCCCGGAGCGAGAGGGCGGTCTCTACCTTATCGTCAAACCAAAGACCGATCTCCCTGCCGAACAACTCGCACACCTCCGCAACTGCCATCTCGGAGCCGGCCCCTACTATCTCCTCCGCCGCGACTACCATCTCGGGCATCTGGAGACCTCCAAAGCGATCCTCGGAGCGGCCGCAGGACAGCCTATTCTTTCGCCAGGGCAACCAAGCTGCCAGATCTACGCAAGCAGCAGGAAAGAACTCCCTGCCGGCACAAGCATCACGGGAGACCTGCTTGAAGCCCGGCTTGAACCGGTCTCCGAGGCATTGATTCCGCTCATTCTCCTCGAGCAAGGGGCCTGCCTCATCCGCTCTCTAGCAAGAGATACTCTTCTTAATTCCGAGGATGCCGAATTACAGGGGGCCGATTGGCTTCAGGGTTAGCGCCCCGAGCGCCTGATCGGAAGTCGAACGCTGTCAATTAAGATGATTTCGCCTCATCATTTTACAGTTTGCCATTCCCGACTTTGCTTGCTAGACCCACTGTGTCATGCAAATCACCCGCATTCTAACAGTCACCGGGCTCAGCAGCGCATTTTCGCTGGGAGCCACCTTTTATCCCATTGTCAGTGTCACCTCGGACACCTCGGCCACTGACTTCTTCACCGCCCAAAACCTGATCCAAGGACCAGGCGTCGGTTTCGACTCAGCCGAACCACACAATAGTATCGGTGGGGGAGGAGGCGCGACTTGGGTCACCAATGCTCCAAACGGAGGTACCGGCGACTACTTTTCTCCGCTCCCAGGAACCGCCCCGCGATTTGTCTTTGATCTTGGATCTCCCGTTCCCTTGAACGAAATCAGTGTTTGGGGATATGCGGACGGCAATGGCAACGGACTCATCTCGCTCGATCTGCGCTTCTCAGACTCGACCACTTTTACCGGAGCACCTGTTTCCATTAGTGGAATCACCCAACCGTCTTTGCCGCGTCAGAGCTTCTCGTTTGACGAAATCACGGCGCAATTTGTTGAGCTTGTCCCGACAGACAACCTCTTCGGCATCGCGCCTCCGGGAGGCGACCGGGCAGGACTCGGAGAAGTGGCATTTGCCGTCCCGATCCCCGAACCTTCCACCGGACTACTTGCCCTCATCGGTTTGGCTGGCCTCATCCGTCGCAGACGTTCGTAGACGCCTGTTTTTCAATGAATTTCAGTGGGATGCGGAGTGATCGGCATCCCACTTTTTTATTCTCCAACCCACACGAAGCTCCGATGAAAAAAATCACCATCCTCTCCATTCTAACCTGCTCCAGCCTCCTTGCTCCGGCTTTGACGTTCTTCCCTGTCACCGACATTGCCACCCCGAATATGCTTGAGGGCAACCAAGCCGGTAATCCTCTCTCAAATATCATCGAAGGTGCCGGATTCGGTTTTGACACCAACGAACCACACACCCGTCTCGGTGGAACCTGGTACACCGATGCCCCCGGAGGGTTTCCCTCCGACTATATCGTGTCCAATCCCGGCGATGAAATCATCATCCTCGATCTCGGGGCAGACACCACCCTCTATGAGCTCTCCTATTGGGGATACTCCGACACCAACGGCAACGGCTTACGGGATTTTGAAGTTCGCTTTGCGACCGCTGCTGAAGGCGGTGCACCCGGTCTCGGCGACGAAGAATTCGGGACATCCATCACCTCGACCTTTTTGTTCGCCGCTGAGAACGATCAAGCCAATCGTCAGAGTTTTGCCTTCGGCGAGGCCATCACCGCCCGCTATGTGGAAATCAAGGCTCTCACAAACTATTTTGACATCATCGTTGGAGGCGACCGTTTGGGGATCGGGGAACTTTCCTTTGCTGAGCCTTCCGCGATCGGATCGCCTGATATCGTGCCAACTGAAGCTCAAAATCTCGATCTCCAGTCCGGCAGCAACTTTTTCATCCCGGTTCTCAACACCGGAGATACCAACCTGTCCATCAGCGCCATCGAATTCACCGGACCAAATGGGGCCGTTTTCAGCACCGTGACGCCCCTCCCGGCAGAGGTCTTTCCATTCCTCGCCAGACCGATCGAAATTCAATTCGACCGCACCGGTCTGAGCGGTCCCATTTCTGCGACCATGGTGGTTACCTCGGACGATCCCGATCAACCCACCATTGAGATTCCTTTATCAGGCACTCTTCCAGCATTGGGACCTGACCTTGTCGTCACTTCTCCGACCGCAGTGGTGCTTGCGGAAACAGGACTCCAGAGCTTCCCGATTCCGATCGCAAACGGAGGAGGATCGGATCTCGCCATCTCCGGAGTCACTCTTTCGGGGGCCGACGCTTCGGCATTCTCAGTCACCTCTTTTCCCGCAACCGTGACACCCGGAATGGAAGCCGAAATCGTGATCGCCTTTGACCCGAACCTGGCCGGAAGCGGAGCGATCGACCTCACTCTGGCGGTTGCCTCAAACGATCTTGAGGAAGCGGTGACTGAAATCATCATCACCGGAGGCCTGGCCGAAGAATTCCTCCCCATCACGGAAGTCCTGACCAACACCGTCAATTTCTACGACCAGATCAATCTCATCGCCGGGATCGGAGTCGGCTTTGAAACGAGCGCCCCTCACAATTCCATCGGCGGCGGAGGCGCAGCCACCTGGGTTACCGATGCCCCCAATGGTGGCGCAGGCGACTATTACGAGAACGATCAGGCCAATCCCGTCATCATCATTGATCTTGGTGCAAATGTTGCTCTTGGCGAAATCAGCACCTGGGGCTACGCCGCCGGAAATACCAATGGAGCGAAAGACTATACCCTGCGCTTTGCCACGGAGGCAGAAGGTGGCAATCCGGAATTGGGCGATGAGAATTTCGGAAATTCGATCACGTATCAGCCGGCCTTCGAGGCCGCCTTCGACCCGCTTGCCCGTGATACTGAAATCTTTGAACAAGCGGTCGTCGCCCGTTATGTCGAAATGACTATTACCGACAACTGGCGTGACCTCCAGGGAGCTCTTCCTGGAGGAGACCGGGTGGGACTTGGAGAGATCGCCTTCCCCGTATTCACGGGTTCGGTCAACCCTCTCCTGGGGATCGTCTCGGCCACCAAACAAGAGAATGGAGATTTCGCGGTCACCTTCTATTCATCGCAGGGAGTTTCCTACGAACTCGATCGCTCAACCGATGGGCTGACCTGGGAGCGCCTCGCGATCAGCATCACAGGCTCAGACGACGACACCTCCATCATCACGGACACCAACACGCTGGCCGACGAACGTGCGGTCCTCTACCGCGTGGTCCAACCATAAGCACTGGTTTCACAATCCATCAAGCGCCCCGCCCGGAGCAACCTTCCGGTCGGGGCGCTTTTTCAATCTTCCGACCGTCTCAATCCATCGAGGAAGAGAATCATCGAAAATAAACTCTTTGCATTCCACCCGTTTGAACGGTCTTTTTGTTCAGGGCATTGATCGCCCCACAACTTTCACCTGCCCGAATGAAACATACCCTTTTTATCACCTTCAGCTCCGTTGCCACCCTCTTCCTATCGGCCGCCGAGTTTCACCCCATTTCAGCGATCTCCAGCTCGACCTCCGGAACCGACTTATACCAGGTGAACAACCTCATTCAGGGCGCAGGCTCGGGATTCGGAGCCACCGAACCTCACGATAGCCTCGGCGGAGGTTCCACCAGCACCTGGGTCACCAATGCGCCCAACGGAGGAAGCGGAGATTACTTTGCCAATGGAGTCGCTGACCCTGTCTTCATCATCGACCTGGGAGCAAACCGTGCACTCAGCGAAATCAGCACCTGGGGATATGCCAACTCCAATACCAATGGAGGCAAGAACTTCACCCTTCGCTTTGCCACCAGCATCGAGGGAACTGGAAATTTTGGAGACTCCATCTCCTACTCCCCTTCCTTCGAGGCCGCCTTCAGCGCGGACCTGCGCGACTCAAACTCTTTCAGCCAAACGGTCAACGCTCGCTACGTCGAGATGGTCTTCACCGACAATTGGAAGAACTTACAAGGCGGCACTC
This sequence comes from uncultured Verrucomicrobiales bacterium, assembly GCA_913060685.1. Lineage (GTDB taxonomy): Bacteria > Verrucomicrobiota > Verrucomicrobiia > Verrucomicrobiales > Akkermansiaceae > SW10. Next base: position 11,142 of record CAJXVQ010000028.1, on the reverse strand, counting down.
CCGGCGGGGATCGCGTCGGACTCGGTGAAGTTGCATTCGAGGACTCGGTGCCTCCCGTGGACCCTCTCTTGCAAGTTGACGACACCTTGAATCTCGACCTCGACGGCTCGGTCCAGACCTTCAACGTGGCCGTAGCCAATCTGGGAGCGACCCAGGCCCTCACCCTTTCAACTCCGACCTTCAGCGGAACCAACTCAGCGGCCTTTACCATCCTGACATCGCCCTCAAGTATCGCACCATCCGGCAATGGCACCATCCAGTTTTCCTTCAACCCCACGGGCATCACCGGCACCATTAGCGCCTCGCTGAACTTCAACACCAACGACACGACACAACCCTCGTCATCCATTTCATTGAATGGATTCATTCACGACCCCCGCATTTCTGCACCCGGATTTTTTGACCTCGGGAGCTTCCCAACCGGATCACCACCCCAAACCAGCCCACTCACCGTTACGAATCTTGGGGGAGGGCAAAGCCTGATCATCTCCGCCACGGAAATCACCGGAAGTAATGCCGGCAACTTCACCGTGGCGAACTCACCGGCCACCATCGCCCCCCTCGGCAATGATACCATCACCATTGAATTCGACCCCATGGGCGGCGAGGGCATCTTCTCGGCTCAACTTAAGATCACCAGTAATGACGCGCTCAATCCCGTCACCACGATCAATCTGAATGCGCTCATCGGCGACGCCATTCCTAACTCCGGCGTCCGTATCAATGAGTTCGTGGCGAGCAACAATTCCTCACTTCAGGATGGCGACGGAAATTCCTCCGACTGGATCGAACTCTACAACGCCGGCCCCGGCCCTGCCGATTTAAGTGGCTGGTCCTTGACCGATTCAGTCACAAATCTCAACAAATGGGAGTTTCCCGACGGAACCTCCCTTCCTCAAAGTAGCTACCTCATCGTCTTTGCCTCGGGACAGGACACCGACACCTATGTCGATGCCGGCGGCTTCCTCCACACCAACTTTAAGCTCACCACCGGAGGAGAGTATTTCGCCTTGGTGGAAGCAAACGGGACCACTATAAAGAGCGAGTTCACCCCGGAATATCCCTCACAGTTCAGCGACATTTCATACGGCATCTTTGCCGAAGGAAGTGGAACCATCGAACTCACCGAAAATTCCAATGCCGAGGTCCTCATTCCTGATGACAACTCGCTCGGTCTCACCTGGACATTCCCCGCCTTCGACTCCCAGACCTGGATCGCCCCGGAACTCGGCTCTGGCGTCGGCTTCGACACCGGATCGGACTATAATCCCTTTATCGATGTCGATATCCAAAGCCAACTCCACACCAACGGCACCTCGGCCTTCGTCCGACTCCCCTTTGAAGTGAGCGACACCACCCAAGTCTCAGGACTGACTTTCCAGATCCGCTACGACGATGGCTATGTCGCCTATTTGAATGGCACCCAGATCGCTTCACGAAATGCTCCGATCAACCCGGCCTACGACGACATCGCCACCGCTAATGCCAATGAGAATGACAACGTCGATGAAATCGATGTTTCCGCGTTTGTCTCAAATCTCCAGAACGGCACCAACGTGCTCGCCATTCATGGCCTCAATCGCAGCTCCGGCAGCAGTGACTTCCTTGTTGATGCCAGCCTCGGTGCCAGGACCCCGCCCACCGGCCCACTTCTGATCGGATACCTCGCCTCCCCGACTCCCGGTTCGGAAAACCTCGGAGGATCGGCCAACCCCGGACCCGAAATTGTCAACGTTAGCCACACCCCGCTGCAACCATCCGAGACGGAAGATATCATTGTCACCGCCACCATTCTCCCCCGACTCATCAGCGTCGATAAGGTCGAACTCACCTACCGCGTTCAATATGGTTCCTCGACAACACTCATGATGTTGGACAACGGGACCGGGAATGACGCCATCGCCGGAGACCTCGTCTACACTGCCACCATTCCATCTTCCGCCTACGGGCAGGAGGACATGGTCCGCTGGTTTGTCGCCGCAAGTGATTCCGCTGACAATCCCGGCCGCGCTCCCCTCTTCCTCGATCAAGCCGGCAACAATCAGTCTGCCGAATACTTTGGCACTGTGACCAAGGATCCCTCGGTCACCTCCGAACTCCCCCTCCTCCAGTGGTTTTCACAAAACAGCTCGGCCGGAAACACCCGTTCGGGAACCCGGGCCTCGGTCTATTTCCTCGGACGTTTTTACGACAACATTTTCATCCGGCAGCGAGGGCAGGCCACCAACGGACGGAACTCGCAAAAGTTCGATTTCAACCGAGGGGACTCCTTCTATGTGAACGAGGAATTGTCCTCGATTGGCGAAATCAACATCAACGGCAATGGCGCCGACAGCACCTACGTCCGACAACAAATGGGCTTTGACACCCACCGCCTCGCGGGCAACGAATCATCTCTCACCTACCTTTGGCAACTGCGGGTCAACGGAGGAAACGACCGCGTCGGTGTCGCCATCGAGCAAGTCGACGAAGACTATCTGGAACGCTACGGCTATGACGAAGATGGTGATCTCTACAAATTCGTGCAGCGAAACAATCTCAATCCCGTCTTCTTCGACACCATCACCGGCATCGAAAAGAAGACCGGTGATGAATCCAATATCGACTCCGCTGTCGACCTTGTCGCCGGCCTCAATCTCCCCACTTCCACTCAGCGCCGTCAGTGGGTCATCGACAATCTCGACCTTCCCCAGGTCGTCAACTACCTCGCCTCCCGATCCATCATTCAGGACGCCGATGACCTCCGCAAAAACTTCTACATGTATCAAGACAGCCGCGGTGATTGCCGCTGGCGTCTTCTTCCCTGGGATAAGGATTTCACCTTCGGAGTCAGAGGTGATGGAGGCACCTTCCTGCCCCATCCATTCTTCGGCGACGAGGAACACAAAAAACAAAACGCCAATCAATGGAACATCCTCTACGATGTCCTCTTTGAAGAACCCGTCACTCAACGGATCTACCTCAGGCGCCTGCGCACCCTCATGGATGACGTCCTGCAGCCTTCTTCGACTCCATTCAACGACCGCATTCTTGAGACCCTTGCCCGTGACATCATTGACCCTGCTTCGCCTCCGCTCAGCAGTAATATCAACTCGGTAAACAGCTACCTCACCAGCCGCCGCAGCGTCCTCTTCAACAACTACCCCTCGCTCATCCCGGACAGCCAGCCCGGCACCCCCTCCCTCACCATCGCGGAAATCGAAGCCAATCCCGCCAGCGGAAATCAAGAGGAAGAGTTCATCCGGATTCACAATAATGAGAACACTGAAATCGATATCTCCGGCTGGACTCTCACCGGCGGCGTGGACTTCACCTTCCGTGCCGGTACTGTCATCGAGCGCAACGGAGACCTCTACGTCTCACCCAGCGGCAAGGACTTCCTCAACCGAAGCGTCTCCCCGCAAGGTGGCGAGGAACTCCTCACCGTCGCACCTTACTCAGGGAAGCTCTCGAATTTCAGCGAAGTCCTCACCCTGACTCATCAAGATGGCCAAATAATCGACTCGTTCACCACTCCAAATGCGCCTTCGGATGCTCAACTCTATCTCGTGATCAGCGAGATCATGTATCACCCTGCGGACCCGAACGGGGACGCCGAGTATCTGGAACTCAAGAACATCAGCGACACCGTCACCTTGGATCTTGAAGGGATTTCGTTCACCGCGGGCGTCGACTTCACCTTCCCGCCAGGAGCCACCCTCGCCCCCGGAGCCTATACTCTTGTCGTCCTCGACCAAGCGGCCTTCGAGGCGGTTCACGGGAACGGACTCCCCATCGCCGGAGTCTTCCAAAATGGCTCGCGTTTGAACAACGGCAGCGACCGCATCAAACTCGAGGACGCCTCGAATAGCACGATTCAGGAATTCACCTATGATGATGAATCACCCTGGCCTTCCGGCCCGGATGGTAACGGTTTCAGCCTCGTTCTGATCAATCCGACTTCATCGCCCATCCACGATGAAGCAACGAGCTGGCGTGAAAGTGCACTCATTGGCGGGAATCCCGGAGGACCGGATGCCACCCAATTTTCCGGTAATCCCGATGCCGACTCCGACAATGACGGCCTGTCAGATCTGCTCGAATACGGACTCGGAACGTCACCCACCACTCCAAACCCCACCCCTTTCAAAGTCAATATCGTCGGCGGGGTGGTTGAAATCCAGACAACGATCAATCAGGCCGCTGATGATCTCGACATCCGCATTCAACAATCGAGCGGCCTGGAAACCTGGGATGACGCAGACGACGATCTCTCACTCTTCTCAAGAACCAACAACGGAGACGGCACCGCAAGTGTCGTTTACAGAAGTTCTCCAAATTTCCTCCAGACCAACGAGCTACAGTTCTTCCGAATCAAAGTCACCTTGATCCCCTAATTGATCGGACTCGTGATTCGATCTCGAATCACTCCTGTTCGACCCGGAAGAACAACTTCGAAGATATCGGGACGCCGGCATCGGCTAAATCAAAAGTCACGGTAATCTGATCGGCGTCATCAGGATTTTCATCATCGGCGGCACTCAAGCCATCAGCGATATCCGAGTCCCAATTCACCAGATCTGGCGAATATCTCGCGATGAAGGTTGCCTCCCCCGCTTTCGGCCAAGTCAAAGTCAGCAACTGGGTCTCCGGATCAAAGGTAATATCGGTAATCGCCAAAGGAACGCTCGGGCTACTGGAGGTCCCGTTTACCGCCGCAACCGCAAGACGATCTGCCAAGGTGAAATCGATCGACCGAATCACTTTGCCCTGATCTTCAGGCAGGAGTTCAAAGGGAATTTCCCGGGGAAAAACTCCCGGGCCGAAATAGCTGGCCCATCCGCCTGCACCTCTTCGGGCAATTGCGATTTTATCGGTCGCGTTGTAGTCTCGTGAACCCTGCCAGTCATTGATGCTGAAGGAGAAAAGAGCCATCGTCTCATCATCGAAATTCACGGTCACCTGAAAGTTATCGGCTCCATTTCCGCCGATCCCGAAAATCAAAAACTTCAAATCAGAGTAGCTCCCCGGGGTATCCAAAGTGAACGTCTCCCCATTCAAAATCAGGTTCGGTTGGTCATAAGGCTGAAGCAAAAACTCCGTCCCAAAATTCGTCGTAAACGTCCGGTCGGCACTGTCAGGAACAGTGACGGTCGCCGTCGTGGTATCAAGCGACGGTGAACCCTCCTCAACAAAGACCCATCGTGCCAAACCATTATAGTCGGTGACATCATCAGGGGTTGCTCCCTCTTTTTCTGCGATCGCATCGACCGAAAATCCGGTTCCGCTGATTGGAGTGGCACTGGCCGAGCCAATGGCAATAACGAAAATGGCTTTGGCACAAAGGGTAAAGGAGGGTGTCATCATAAATAGTGATTATAGATTTCGGAGGTCACGATCGCTTCTTGCATCCGCAAAGAGGCGATATCGTCCTCTTTCTTTTACCTTTACTACTCACTCACAACAAAATTCCCACAAATAAACCATGAATCAAGCGAGTGACACGAGTGAATCGAACGATCGTGAAGCAAGGGTGACATCCTCGGAATGCTGATCAAAGGTGATTTTCAGGATCACTCCCGGAGCATCGTTTGGCTCAATAACCGGCACCGCCGTGCCTCTCGCCTATTGTTTCAAGCTTGCTGCGTCAAAGAACCGTCTGAACCAGCCCCAGTTGATCCAGAACCTCCTTTGGCGGACCTGGGAATGCCCCGCCGACAGGAATATTCCCCGCATAACCGAGCGCCTTCCAGCAACGTGGATCGCTGTAGTATGCCCCCGCCGCCAGAGCCGTGAAGACATGAAAGAAATGGTTTCCCTTTGCCATCTCATCGCAGGCCGCTTTTTTCTGCGGCTCGTTGAGCTCGACGAAGTTTTTCTGAAAGCGCTTCCGGCAGTCCTCATCGAGAACTTTGAGCCCCGGGATGATCGCTTTCCGGTCACCTTGCTGACGCGGATAAGGCGCGCTGACCCATTCATCGATGAAGTCGGCCACCCGCACTTCGCTCGCCGCAGGGCCCATGTCATCCTTCGGGAAAATCATATCCGCCAGAGCTAACGCCGCGGTCTTCTCAACCTTGGTGAACGTCAAAGGCCAAACTTCTCCGCGCTCATAGCTCTTCGCCATGACCGGATCCTGGCCATAGCCCGTCGATCCGGGTTTGGTCGTTTGCGCAAGTGCAGCAGGGAGAGCGATCCCTTCAGCTGCCGCAACAGCAGCGAACCATTGTAGGACTCGACGACGTGGCAGGCGATTTTCTTGATCTTGAGCGTTCATATTAAAGGTTTCCTTTCCGTGATTCTTCGATGAGCCGATCAGCGGCACGCCACGCGAGGGCCATGATCGTTTCGGTGGGGTTCTTGTCGGAGTTCGAGGCGAAGGGTGAGGCATCGCAGAGGAGGAGATTTTTAATATCCCAAGTCTGGTTCCATTCATTACAAACCGACTTCTTGGCATCAGCGCCCATGAGGGCACCACCCACTTCATGGATGACTTCGCCACCCCTCAAGATCGCCTTGCGGGGATCCCGCTTGGGATCGTAGAGACCTTTTCCACCTGCGGCTTCGAAGATTCCAGCGAAGGTCTTCTGAGCATGGGCTGACATATTGAGTTCGTGATCGCTCCACTTCCAATGCCACTTCATCACCGGAATGCCCCACTTGTCCTTGACCTCGGAATCGAGCTCGGCAAAGGAGCCTTCATTGGGAATCATCTCGCCCCGACAGGCAAGGTGGACGAAGGATCCATAGTAGCGACGGGCCGCTTCCTTGAGCTTGGTGCCATAGAGTCCCTTGAAAAAATGAGAGGGCACCGGACTGTTCCCCTTTGGCATGGAACGAGTGCCGCTGATCTCAATGTGATAGCCACGTGCAAAGTCGAGCTTCCCCGCCTTCTGCTCCTTGTAGAGCCACCAAGGCGAGTAGAAATGACAACCGCCTGCGCCGTCGTCGTTGTGCGCAGGCAGGTTTTCCATCGCAGGGATCTGCCCCAACATGTCCGACCCGACGGTGTCCATGATGTATTTCCCAACCAACCCGCTGGAGTTCGCGATACTGTCTCCGCTCGCTGAATTGAGCAAGATACGGACGGTCTCACCACTGCTGGCAGCGAGCACCACGGCTTTGCCTTTCACCCGCTCTTCCTTACCAGTCGTCTTATCGATAAAGAGAACTCCTTTCGCTTTGCCATCTTTCCCCACGATGACCTCACGCACATGAGCGTTCGGAATGATATCGAGGTTTCCGGTCGCGAGTGCAGGCGGAAGGTGCACGGTCGTGCTTTGGTAGTTCGCGCGAATGCTGCATCCCCGTCCACAGTCCGTGGCCCAAAAACAAGCCGCGCGACTCGACATCGATTCCTCGACGATCTTCTGAGCTTCCGGATTATCAGGATGAAGTTCGGGCGCGAGCTTCTTACCATCCTGAGGCTGGGTCAAAACAGCGCGGTGAATCGGAATCACCGGAACGCCAAGCTTCTTGCCGTGCTTCTGGATCATGAGATCACCGACGCGACCTTTCGGAGGTGGTTGCAACACTCCCGCTGGCGAATCAGGGGTATTTTCCATCCCTTCATTCGAGCCGTAGACTCCGATCAATTTCTCAACCTTGGTGTAGTAGGGCTCAAGGTCGTCGTAGGAAATCGGCCAATCAAACCCGAGACCATCACGCGAATAGGGTTTGAAATCATACGGTCCGTTTCGAAGCGAGATCCGTCCCCAGTGGTTCGTGCGGCCACCCATCATGCGGGCGCGCCACCATTTGAATTGCTCCTCCGCCTTATCACTCGCCTGCGTGTAGGGTTCATCAGGAACCTGCCAGCCACCGTCGATGGTGGCATCGAAGAATCCGAAGTTCTTATCGGGCGTCGAGGACCCACCAAGCGGAGCATCTTTTCCGGTCTGAAACATCGGCGTTTCTTTTGCGACATCATAGGAACGCCCCGCTTCGAGCATGAGGCATTTGATTCCTGCGAGAGTCAGGGTGTAGGCCATCTGGCCACCGCCGGCCCCTGAGCCAACGATGATGACATCGTATTCGGACTGTGCTTTTGAGATCGAAATAGTGGGCATTTTTTACATCAACGGTTGGTCTTGTTTACGAGCGCCTTTGAGCTTCTCGTAGGATTGGGTAGGGAATCCTTCCAGATATTGAGCCTCTTTCCAAGTCGGGAAACAACTTCCGGATGATCACCGTCAATATTCCTGGTTTCACCGGGGGCGTTCGCGATCTCGAAGAGAGCCATGATTGTTGCGCGATCGTTGAAGCCATAGTCAGAGGTTTGCTTGGGAAAGCTTATCGGGTGAACTCACCGAAGGGTCGCTTGGGAAACTTCTTCAACTCAATGGAGAGCTTCCCCTGCATCTGCTTTACGATCTCAAGGTAGTTGTCGGCGACATTCAGCTTCTCCTCGGGATCGTTTGTGAGGCTGTAGAGTTGATCGGCGTCGAAGTAATGAGGATTCACTTCCGATGCGTAGTGGCCGAGATGCCCATTGCGGGTGAGGTAAGGCCGGTCGAGTTCCTCCCCCTTGAATCCTTGAAACTTCACCCCGGCATCGACCTTGCGTTGTAATTCCCGGGGATAGCGAACCGCGATGTATTTCCACTCCTTCGTCTTAATACAACGCGAGTGACCGAGTTCACCGAAGAGGACCTTCCGCTCCCTGAATTTCTCACCAAAGAGAGCAGGTTTAAAGCTTCGTCCGTCCATCTGGTGGTCGTCGGGCGGCGTGATTCCACAGAGGTCGAAGAGAGTCGGAGCAACGTCAATATTTGCGACAATACTATCATGCTTCGTCCCGGGCTTAATCTTACCTTTCCACTGCATGATCAGCGGCACGCGCATCCCAAAGTCATGCAAAGTCGCCTTCCCATGGCGATACGATCCGTGATCCGGAACAAACATGATGAGAGTGTCTTCCTCCAATCCCAGCGCCGTGATCTTATCAAGGATCGCCCCCACCCCGTCATCAAGCCACAAGGCATAGGCGTCACGATCCTTGAAGCCCGCCTCGCGGTTCCTCTTCAAGACATCAGCACGCTTGGGCAGGACATCGAAGCCTTCCTTCACGAAGCCCTCCCCGGTCATGCGGGGATCTGCGGTGAGTGAAAATTTGTTCGCCCAGGGTGCGGGACCATGATGAAGAGTCGTCGAGAAATACAGAAAGAAGGGTTTATCCGATGTCTTGTTTTCCAGAAATTGAAATGCCTTCGAAACCGACCAATCAAGGTTATGGACGTTGAGTTGCTCATTGTGCAATTCCAACAGGTTTGCCGCATAGACGCCGTCAGCGAAATCGAAGCCATACTTCTTAATCTCGTCACACCAAACTTGGTGATTTCCGCGCATCTTTTGATTCACGACGGGATCACGGGGATCGGCTTTCTGCGGATAGCTCTGCAAGGGCGAGCCCTTTTTGCTCTTCAACCAATCATGACGCACGACATGGGACTTACCGACGAAGCCGGTGCGATAGCCATTCTGTTGAAGAATTTTGGCAAGGTTCCAGCTGTCAGGCTCAAGTTCACCAATGTTCTCCACCTGGGTTTGATCTCCGGGAGGATGCTCCTTCATGAAATGCTCCCCTTTGCAACGTCCGGCAAAACGTCCGGTCAGGAAGCTGAATCTTGAAGGGGAACAGACCGTGGAGGTGACATTAAAATCCGAGAAAAACATCCCCTCTTTCGCCATCTGATCGATGCGGGGTGTGTGGACTTTCCCACCCATAAAAGCGAGCGAGTCCCAGCTCTGATCATCCGTAATGATGAGCACAATATTTGGTTTCCCAGCGGCAGACGCGAACCCTGCAACGAGAGCGAGAATGGTAAAAAGACGTTTCATTTGCGACGACTGACTGCTTGTGTTCGTCTGATTTTGAGAACACGTCGGAATTCACCCAGTCGGTGATCAAGATTTTCCCGGCTTGCCAGATTCACTTTTTCCTCGGGATCGTTCGTGAGGTTATAGAGTTCCTCGCCATCGTGCCACTTACCATAACGCCACTTTTGATTGCGCAGGGTGTAACCCATTTTCTCGCCACGCTTCACCACACTGTATGCGTAGTTCTTTCTCCCGAGTCGCTCCGGGTGGTCGAGCAATGGTCGCAGGGAAGACCCTTGCAGATGTGCGGGACGCTCAAGGCCAGTAAGCTGAACGAGAGTCGGATAGATGTCGATCAGCTCAACCATCGCTTGCGATTCCGTGCCTGGCTTGGTGAGTCCCGGAACCCGAATCATGAAAGGAACCTTCGCTCCGATATCGAAGAGGCTGACCTTCCCCCACAGGAAATGATCGCCCAAGTGATAGCCGTGATCCGAAGTTAAGATCACGACGGTGTTTTCCAACTGACCGCTTTCCTTGAGCGCGTCCATGACGAGCTTCAGCTGAGCGTCCACGAAGCTAATGCAAGCATGATAGGCCTGCATGTATTCACGACGCAGGGCATCGTCTTCCTTTCCGAGTTCGAAGCCAAACTCCTTAAAGCGACCGTTGAGAGCTCCCCGCGGGATACTGTCCCAAAGGTCGGGCTTGTCGGGAGAATAGACAATCTGATCAAGCGGATAGAGATCAAAGTATTTCGAGGGTGCTAAGAATGGCACGTGTGGCTTTTGAATCCCACAGGCGATAAAGAAGGGCTTTTTGCCATTGGGTTTCTCGCGGAGCCAGCCCGCAACCGTGCGCGCGTTCTTGCCGTCCTTGTGTTGCTCATCCGTAAGACCGCTTCGCCCGTAACCGGGAGGCGTTTGCGCATCGAGCTTGGCAGCCGTCTTCTTGGAAAGCTCACGCCAAGCCTTGCGATTCTTGGGCAACTCAACAGAACCGTTCTCCTCCTCAAATTTCTTACGGGCCGCCGCCACGACCGGGAGTTCATCGTTGGCAAAAAAGTGGGATTCGTTCCAGGCTACTTCGCCCGGATTATGTCGCGGAGTGTGGAAGACCTTTCCAACTCCACCCGTCCAGTAGCCGTTGTCTTTAAAATGCTGAGGCATTGAAACCGTGCCGGGACGAGTCTGACGAATGTCCGCCTTATTATCGAGAACGCCGGTGGATTCGGGATAGAGGCCATTAAGCATGGAAGCACGCGAAGGCCCACACACGGGATACTGGCAAAAGGCCCTGTCTCTTATACACATCTGACGCTGCCGACGATCTACTCTGTGTAGA
>CAJXVQ010000027.1 GCA_913060685.1 uncultured Verrucomicrobiales bacterium | reverse complement strand
CTCGGTCTCGTGGGCTCGGAGATGTGTATAAGAGACAGGGAGGAAGGTCTTGGATACGTTGATGTTCGGCCATCGGAATGAAGCTTCGATTTTTCCGGGGAAGGTGGCAAGCTCTGGTCGTGGAAGAGAGAATGATTGTCTTTTTTGACAGTGACTGCCTGATGTGTCAGGGAGCGCTGAGGTGGCTGAACCGGCTCGATGCGCGGGACCGGCTGCTTTTTGCGCCTTTGAACGGAGAGACGGCGAAAGGTTTGGCTATCGCAAGCGATAATGATTCGATGGCTTTTGTAAAAGACGGGAAAATATATAGGGCGAGCGAGGCTGCGAGGATGGCATTTTGCGAAGCCGGGGGAATGGGGGGAGTGATCGGACTTGTTCTCAAATTACTGCCTCTTGGTTTGAGAGATTGGGGATACCGGTGGATCGCCAGGAATCGGAAGAGGCTGGTGAAGAATGATGCCTGTGGAATTCCCGAGGAGGGAATGCGGGAGAAATTGCTGGATTAATTTTATCGAGTTCAACGTGATTGGCTGATCGGAGGAGAGTGCGAGTGAGTAGCGCAATATTTTTTTCTGTAAAAAGGTCGATTTTCAAGAGGTTGATTTGTTGATTTAAGGCTTGGTTTTTTGTTAGGAGAGATGGTCAGGGTTGAGGTGGCTGCGGCCGCTTTTCCAGTCGTCGGAGGTCTCCATGAGGATGGAGGCGATGAGGCGCAGGCAGCTTTCTTTGTTGGGAAAGATGGTGGCCACTTTGGTTCGGCGGCGAATTTGTTTGTTGAGGTTTTCGAGCATGTTCAATCCTCGACAGCCTGTTGCTGCGAAGCTCCCTTTTAACCGGGCGCCATTGAGGTCAGCAGGTCATGAGTCACGGCTCGCCAGAAAGATTCTTCTGGAGAACAAAGGAATCATGGCGGGCGGCACCGGGCGGTGTCCGAGATTGTCTTCTCAATTACCGGGATTGGTGACGTCAGTCCGGTCACGACCCGTCCCGAGGGCATTTTTCTCGTCCGGTGGATGGCACAAAAACCCGCCTTGCAACGGTCCTTTGATTCGGTGCGAGCCGAACTCGAAAGGCAGGAGCGCAACCGCTTGAAAGAGCAGCTGGAAGCTGAATTCAGGAAGGAGATTCTCGCCAAGTTTCGATAGTCTTCTTGGGTGGATCGTATCGAGTTTTTGGGGATCACCGTGCCGGGGTCTCTGTCAATCCAAGCCCTTTGGAGGTCGGCTCCTCACGTCACATAAAAGCAAAACGAGCCGGGGTGGGCGGGGGTATCCTGACTCCGAAAAACCAGACCGCTTTAGAGTTTGGAAGTGATGTCAAAAGAGTGGCCGGAAAACCGTCAGTCCATGGTGAGCCATTCATCGGGGCTTGCGGCACAAAATGCGTTTCACTTTCATCAGCGGGAGACAAGGTTGATCCAGCGGCCAAGGGATTTCCAAAAGATGAACGAACTTGAGCGGTTCGATTGGGAGGCAAAGCCTCGAAGGGATCTTCCTGAGTTCTATTTGAACGAAAACGCCTCGTGTGAAACGAGGCGTGTGGGGTTCTCTGGAAGGAGATGCAGGAGGAAAGGCGTCTTTGAGACGACTATTTTTCTTCCTTTTTCTTCGGTTGAACTGGAAGTGGCGCGGCTGGTTTTTGGTCGGCTTCGACTTGCAGGAGCAGTCCTCCCTGTGCATCCATCTCCATTTCAACCTGACGCATTGTAGAGATGAACATCAAAGAACTCGCGGCAGCGAGAGAGAGTTGAGTCTTAAATAAAGTAAGTAATAACATTCCCATGGATCCTGAATAGCCGAAATCGCGCAGAAAATCAAGCGTCGGGGCGGGAATTTCAATTTCTTTTCATTTTTTTCTCTTGCCAGCGGGAAGGGGCGGGCCTATCCCTTCGCCCGTCCTGAAAAGGTTTAGGGGGCGTTAGCTCAGTTGGTAGAGCATCTGCATGGCATGCAGAGGGTCAGCGGTTCGAATCCGCTACGCTCCACCATTTTTCGCGAAAGCGGGAAGTGGGGACAATCTTACAGGACGATAACCGGCCCGAGGCCGGTTTTTTTGTCAAATCGACACCCCAGCTATGCTTAACGGACAAGATCTTGCTCTCGCTTGCGCGAATGCCGCCGATGAATTGAAAGCCGAAGATATTCGTATCTTCGACCTGCGCGGGATTTCCACGCTCACCGACTTCATGGTGGTCTGTTCGGGAAATTCCCAACCCCACCTGAAAGCGATCGTTCGCGATGTCGAGGGAAGCGTTCGTGAGAAAGGTTCTGATCCTGCTCTTCATACCGAAGGCAAGGCGGCAAGTCGCTGGGTGGTGATTGATTTCGTAGATGTCATGGTTCACGTCCTCGATCTGGAGTTTCGCGAGCATTATGCTCTTGAATCTTTGTGGGGCGATGCCAAGGAAGTGGTCTGGAATGACCGCGATGAGGATTGAAATACTGAATACGGGGACTGAGCTGCTTCTGGGCTCGACCGCAAATACGCACGGGACCTGGATGGGGCAGGAGTTGGTGAAGCTCGGCCTGCGGGTGCAGCGGCAGCTGACGGTGCCGGATGGAGTGGCCATCGAGGAGGCTCTGGTGGAAACGACCCGCCGTTCGGACGTTGTTCTTGTGACAGGCGGTCTGGGGCCGACCAGTGATGACATCACGCGTGAAGCTCTCGCCAAGGTGCTGGGAGTGGAGATGATCGAGGATGAGGCGGCCCTGAGGTCGCTCTATGAGTTTTTCGAGAAGCGGAACAAGCCGATGGTCGATGCGAACCTCAAGCAGGCCCAGAACCTGGTAGGTGCTGACAATCTCCCGAACAAGAACGGGACCGCGCCGGGCATTTATGCTCCGCCCCGGCTAGGAGGGGAGCCGAGTTGTGCGGTCTTCCTTCTCCCGGGGCCTCCACGTGAACTCTATCCCATGTTTCACGATGAAGTGGTGCCACGGCTCAAGGCGCTGGCCGGTGTCGAGGCGATTGCCAATGTCGTGGAGCTAAAATTTGTCGGCATTGGGGAAAGTGATTTTCACGATCAACTCGATGAGGACCTGGCTAATATTGAAGGGCTTGAGGTGGGTTATTGTGCGCGACTTGGAGAAGTGGACTTGCGTCTCATTGGATCTGACGAAGTGATCGCAAAGGGTAGGAAGTTGACTGAGAAATGTTTTTCTGAGTTCCTGGTTTCCGATGATGGGGCCAATCTGGAAACGGTGGTGGTCCGGGGTCTGGAAGCGGCCGCGTTGAAGATGACCACGGCGGAAAGTTGTACCGGCGGTCTTGTGGCGAATCGATTGACCGATGTTCCCGGCGCAAGCGCAGTGTTCACGCACGGATTTGTGACCTACTCAAACGAGGCCAAGACCCAGTTGATCGGGGTATCTGAAGAGACCTTGACGGCTCATGGTGCGGTCAGTGAAGAAGTTGCCGGAGAGATGGCAACCGGGGCACTTCGGGTGAGTGGTGCCGATATCGCAGTCTCGATCACGGGAATCGCGGGACCGGGCGGGGGAAGTGACGAAAAGCCGGTGGGGACCGTTTGTTTCGGAATTGCCACCCACGCTGGAGTCGAAACCTTCCGGGAAAATCATCCTCGAAACCGGCTCGATTTCAAACAGCAAGCGAGTCAGCGTGCTCTCGATCTGGTCAGGCGGACTCTGCTGAAGAATCAGTAGTCCGGATTAAAGTTTCCGTTGTAGCCGGGGCGGTAGAGGTGGACTTTGAGCACTTGGGCCATGACTGGAAAATGTTTGTCGTGAGCAAAGACAGCGGCATTCTTTTCAAGGGCGATGGTCGCGATCAGAATATCGTTCCAAGGCAATGTGTGGCCCTCTGATCGAAGCGTGGCGTAGTTGTCTGCGACTTGGCGCCAGATTTTCTGATCGTTCGTGAGGTAGGGAATAAGATCGAACCATGCTTTGATCCCTGCGACTTCCTTCGGTCTGGCTCCACCGAGGAATTCCATTTCCACAGGTCCACAAAGAGCCCCCTCGAAGGAGTCGAGGAGGCCTTTTACGGCAAGTTTTGTCGGAAGGTCGCCGTCACGGCGGAAAAAATCGACCCAGGCGCTGGTGTCTATAATCACCATAATCTCTACCGGTCCGAGGCTTCGAGTTCGTCATTAGTGAGAGGGTAGTCCGGAAACTGGCCCTCCATCACCATGCTGGCAAATTTGCGCACCATTTCACGACGAACGTACTCAGTGGCGGCCTTGGTGATGGCAGGCCCTTTTTTGGACTCGCCTGTCAGCTTCATGACCTGTTCCAAGGTCTCTTCATCCACATCTATCGTGATTCTCATTTCTAAAAATCATCTAAAAGATGAAAATGTAAAGTTGGAAATCCTCAAGTAGACTCTTTATTATTCGTCTTTTGAGGCCTCCGGGACGATTTCGTAGAGAAGGGCGTTCTCCTTTATGAGATATTCCTTGGCGAGGACATTCAATTCCTCGACCGTGACATCTCCATAATCGGCATCGCGGGTGCGGGCCCAGTCAAGTTTGTAGGGCTTCTCCTGACTACTGCCAAGAACCGTGCCGAGCCAGTAACCATTATCACGGAGGCTTTCCTTCAATCCGGATTGGATGGGCTTGAGAGCACGCTCGAGTTCGTCCTTGGTCACCCCATCCGTTGCCATTTTATCGGCAAGAGTGATCATGAGTTCTCCATATTTCTTGGTTTCCTCGGGCTTCACTTGAGCCATGGCCTGTAGAATTCCCATGTCGAGTTCCTGACTGGGGGAAGCACCGGCCCGGGGGCTATAGGATCCACCCAACTTTTCGCGAATTTCTTCGCGCATGCGGTCACTGAGGATCGAAGCGAGGATATTGAATCGGCGTGACGTTTTCACATCCGTCCCGGTGGCCGGGATCTTCCAAACGGCCATCGCGGCAGCATTGGGGATTTTGGAATCGAAGGTCAATTTCATTTCTCCCGGACGCTTGGGGAAGTTGATCTTGCGGCGTTCCGAGAAGTCGGGCTTGGCGGTCTTGCGCTCAGGAAGAGCTCCAAAGGTTTTCAAAATCAGGGGAATGGCAACCTTGGGGTCCAGATCACCGACGAGGGTAAGCTCGAGGGGTGCTTCCTTGAAGGCCGGCATGACCCAATTCTTCACCATTTCACTCGTATAAGTCATGGCTTTTTCCTGAGCCGGGAACCCAAACCGGAAATCGCCACCGTGGAGATTGTTTGTCACTTTGATCATGGCTCCTTGCATGGAGTGCTCGAGCTGATTGTAGAGCATGGGGAGCGCCATCTTGAACATACGCTCACCTTCGGGTCGGAACCCTGGATCGGTGAGATAGGCTGCCATGAGCTGGAGTTGAAGCTCCAAATCCTCAGGCGTGGTGCGGCCTGAGAGTGAGAAGCTGGCGTCATCGACGCCGAATCCAACACTGATGTTCTTGCCGGCGAGGATCCGTTGCAGGTCGTCGGCCGAGTGTTTTCCGAGACCGCCGGCCTCAAAGATGGCGCTGGCGAAGCGGTCGAGTCCCGAGGTGTCTTCGGGTTGGGTGAGTTGGCCGGAGCCAAAGCGAGCATTGAGACTGATCGAGTTTTTCTGGAAGTCGGTCTGCTTGTAGTTCACGCGGACGTTGTTCGAGAGCATGATCTGGGTTGCGCCCAGATCTTCGATCTTATTTTCCTGAACGACCGTGCCGGGCGTGCCAAAGTCGGTGTAGGCGAAGGGCGCGAGCGCTTCGTTGGTGGGTGCGGTGACTTCGGATTCCCTGCTTTTGAGGAAGAGAACCTTGAGTTCATCGACGGCGCCTTCGGGTGCCTTGGGAGTGGTGAGAACGAGCGAGAGGTCCTTGGTGTCCCAAAATTCATTGAAAGCTTTTTGGCAATCTTCGGCCGAGATGCCATCGAGTGCCTTCTTGACCAATTCGAGATCGGTCTCTGGTGTGGTGAAGACATTTTTTTCGCCAATGGCGCTGATGAAAGCGGAAGCGATCCCGGCCGAGCGTCTGGTCTCCTTGCGTTTCACGGCTTCTTCTGCCGCGTTGATGAGGTTGGCTTTGACCTCCTTGAGTTCATCGCTGGTGAAGCCAAACTTCACCGCTTTACGAAGTTCCTGCTCGAGGACTGGGATGGCTTCCTTCCATTTGCCTTCGGCCGGAGTCACCTCGATGCCGCCTTGCTCGATCATATTGAAATAGGCGGACCGTCCTGCTGATCCCGAGAGAATGGGGGTGCCTTCCTCCTTGGCGAGAATTCCGAAGCGACGACTCAAAATTCCATTCGCAATCGCGAGTGGGTATTGGTTGATACGATTGGCGCTCGTGTCCGGCTTGGGGGTGTAGGGCCGGAGTGAGTAGAGGGAGATGTCAGTGGATGGGAGTTCCTTGTCGGTGAAAACTTCCGAGCGAAGCCCGAAGCCGGTGGGCGGGATGTCTTTGGGGGGATTCTTGCCGGGGTTCCCGGGGTTTTGGAGAGAGATGAATGTTTCCCGAACGCGCTTCTCCATTTCCTTGCCGTCAAAGTCACCGACGACGACGAAGGTCATCCGTTTCGGGGTGTAGTAGCGGCTATAGAAATCAACGAAGCGCTCGCGCGGGGCGTTGTTGATCACTTCCTCGGCACCGATGGGAACCCGCTGCATCAGGCGGGAGCCGGGCAGAAGATATTCGAATTGCTTCAGCATCATGCGGTAGCCAATTGAATCCCGGGAGGTCTTTTCCGAGATGATGACGCCCCGCTCCTCATCGATTTCCTTGGCCGTGAGGAGCGCTCCATCGGCAAAGTCGCGCATGACGGTGAAGGTGAGGTTGACTGTCTTTTCCTCGGTGTTGGGAAGATCCAGCATGTAGACCGTTTCATCGAATGAGGTGTAGGCATTGGCGTGCATGCCGAAGGCGATCCCGGCGCGCTGGACGGTGGGGATGAGCTCACCTGGCGCAAAATTTTTGGTGCCGTTGAAAACCATGTGCTCAAGAAAGTGAGCGACTCCCCGCTGATCCTCAGCCTCCATGAGCGAACCTGCGGAGATGTGGAGGCGGACGGAGAATTTTCCCGGAGGCTCGGCATTCGGATAAATGATGTATTTGAAGCCATTGTCCATGGAGCCGAAGAGGGCTTTGGGGTCGGGCTTGAAGTCGGAGCCTTCGCCCGCCACAGGATTGGCTGAGAGCGGAAGAATGAACGCGGTAGCGAGAAGGAAAACGGATTTCATGATGAATTGGAACTTAGGTCAGGCTGTTCGGAAGGAAAGCGGGGAATTAAGGGGGATTTGTTTTCGAAGGTTCAACTTAGGTGAAAGAAAAAACGAATCCCTTGTGAAAAGGAGGTTTGTGTGGGTGGATTCTGAATCTCATTACCAAGATCAAGGAAAAGCAGATTGAGGGTGTCGGCAGGAGAACTTTTTTTTGAATGCCAGTCATGCTAGGGCCACCGAACGAAGGGATCATTACCGCGTCCACCATTGGGATGGGTCTTATTTCCCGGAACCCCACCCGCCTGACTTTAACCGAAGAAGGGGAAACGCTCCTTCGCGAGAAGTCCACCGACCACAATCTCTACCATTGGATGGTTGGAAATTCCCGGTCGTTCTGCTCCGCGTGTTTGGGAGGTAAGCTTCCGGATGGCTATTTTCATCCGAGCTGCCGGATCTTATTTCATTAGCGGGTCTTGCAAATCGACTTCATAGATTCGGAATGCGCTGTCCATTCCGTCGGTGGCAAGGAGGTGGCCGCTCGGGCTGAAGGTGATGGAAATTGGCCGACCATTGAGTCCAAGAATGGTCTGTTTTGTTTGAGCTTCAGCGTAGTCCCAGAGCTTGATGCTGAAGTCCATGGACCCGGTGGCCAGGATGGGCTTGGTCGGGTGAAAGCAGAGCGCTGTGATTGCGGCATCGTGAGCATGGAAGCGATGCTTTTGAGCGAGCGTATCGGCATCGAGCACGGTGACGACTTGGTCATCGCCGGCGATGGCGATGAGTTTACGATCCGGAGAAACTGCGAGCGCATTCAGGCGAACCGCGCTTTCGAGAGATTTCAGAATTGCCCCGTCCTTCGAGTTGATCAGAAGGATACGATCGGCGCTCCGGACTGCCTTGTCGCGCTGCCGCTGAAACGCAACAATATCCCCCTTTGTGCCCGCGAAGAAAGCCCGGTCCACGGTCATGGGGAATTTCGCCAGTGGCGTTCCATTTTGAACATCCAGGACCCGAATGGCCTCGGGGGATTCAACAAGAAGGAGTCGGTGGGCTGTGGCGTCGAAGTCCATGTGCCGAACTTGGTTTGATGCCGGGAAATTCCATCTTTCGGTGATGCCATTACGCGCCTGGTGCATGAGTCGTATCGTGGACGGAATGTTCTTACGATTACTTTTGAAGGGCTTGGCAATGGCAAATAGTTCAGCGTGCGGAGCGGATGCCGACATAGTATGCCATTGTGCGAGGGGTGGGCCAAGCGTCATGGGCTTGCGTGGATTCGTAACGTCATAGCGTATCAGCCTAAAACCTTGGCGTGCCAGGAGGGCCTGATCGGACAGAAAGTGGCAGGACCATCCTTGCTCGCTTCTTGCCTGATATTCGATGTGAAGTGGTTTGTCTGAGATGCGCCAGAGTTGTGGTGGGTGTTGCTTGGTCAGCAAATGACCGGATTCCAGATTGAGGCTGGCCTCTAAAAATGGGCCCGGAGACTGGAGCCCGAAAAATGTTCCCCGTGGGGCGAGGGTTTGCGGATGCCACAAGCGAATGGATTTCGATTCGCCTTCAAAGCGTCCGTCTCCCCCCATCGTCAGCAAATTGCCACCGGCGGTCCAGCTCACCATTGTGATGACGCTGGTGTGAAGCTGGGCACGGCGAAGTTCCTGCCCTGTCATGGAATTCATCATCAAGAGTTCTCCGGTGTAAAGGCCCACTGCGACCATCTTGCCATCGGGGCTGAGGGCCATCGAATGAGGGTAAACGGGGAGCGTCATGATCGGGCGACCATCAGAAGTGTCGAATATCTCAACCTTACGGATAAGAGGAGCGACGACGATCAAGCGCTCCCCGTTTGGATGGAAGAGCATTCGCCCCTGGCTTCCCTCTCGTTGCCATCGAACCTTTCCGCTTTTTGTCTCGATGAGTTGGAGCTGATCGCGCTGGGAATTCACCACTGCCGCCATCTCTCCATTTTGGCTCAAGGCGATATGTGAAAAACGACGAAAGTAGTTCCCTTCGTCATTCTGAACCTGAAAGCTGTTGATCTCCTCGCCGCTCGCGACGTCGAACAAGCGGGCTATGGGTGTTCCAAATGCCAGACTGAGCATTCGTTGTCCGTCGCCGGAGAAACAAAAGGAGACCTTTCCGGGAGTTTTGGTGTCGATGGTTCTGAGGAGCGTTCTGCTCCGGGCATCGATGAATCCAATCTGCCCGTCGTTGCGCGCAATCGCAAATTGTGCCGCTTGGTTTGGAACGGCACAAATTTCGGTGGGGTCAGTGAAACCGGCCACCTCCAGAGGGCCAAGGGATGAATTCTGTTTCCCTGAGAAATAGCTCCATTCCTGGTTCCGGAGATTGGCAGGAACCTCCTCCAGAACCTTGACCATGCCCGCGAGATCGCCCCGTCCGAATGCCGCATGTGCCAGGGCAATCCGGGATCTTGCGAGGGAGCGACGGGAATCTTCGGCGCTCATCTTTGCCGCGTGCTCGCTCTTCATCAGTTTGAAGACAAAGATGGCACTGAATGTCAGCATCAAAACAGCAGCAGCGGAAATGGCCTTGTGCCGCATGACAAAGAGGGAGAATTGCTTCAAACTGCTCGCCTGTTCCAAACTCGTTGCAAATCCACCCTGAAACGCTTCGATGTCCGAGTTCAGTTCTTGGACTGTCGAATAGCGGAGTGCCTTCTCTCGCTGCAGCGCGTGCAGTGCCACCAATGAGAGGGCTTTCGGAATCCGACCGGCGGAAAGGTGGGGGAGAGTTGTGATCTGTCGAGCATCGACCAGCTCGCCTGTTTGAGAACTGGATTTCGCAATCCGTGATTGTGTGCGGGAAGTGGTCAGTGCCGTGATTTGACCGCTGCTGACTTTCGCCAGAATTTCCCGCGCGGTGTCTCCCTCCACCGGCGGGCGTAGGGTGAGAATGGCGTAGAGAATCGCTCCCAGTGAGTAAATGTCCGTCTGTTCGTCGAGTTCATCCACCCATCCCTGCGCCTGCTCGGGGGACATGTATTGCGGCGTCCCCATGACGGCCCCCTGCAGGGTCGCTCCAATCTCGCTTTGTTGATTGGGAATGGCATCCCCTTGAGGGTCGCCGCTATCTCTCCATGGCCTCTGTAATTCTGTTTCGTTGTTCCGCAATTTTTTTGCGATTCCCCAGTCCATCACCAGCACCTCACCAAACTCTCCGACCATGATGTTTTCCGGCTTGAGGTCACGGTGAAGAATGCCCTTGCTATGGGCAAAATCGATCGCGTCGCAGACCTTTCGGAAGATTGCGAGGAGGCGACTCAGAGGGAATTCGTCAAGAACGTCGGGCTCTTCTTTCCTGAGTGAGCCGAGGATGCTTTGCAGCGTCTTCCCCTGGACCATCTTCATCGCGTAGAGCAGCGGGAGGTCGTCCTCCCAGACAATATCGTAGATCGGCACGATGTTGGGATGAGCGAGGGTCGCCAGGACTTCAGCCTCCCGGACAAAGCGGCGGCGCATCATCTCGTTGGCATCCGCGTCCTGCATCATGATCTTCACCGCGACGGTTCGTCTGAGCTTGGTGTCCTCGGCCTCCAGCACGCTGCCGATCCCGCCCCGCGCGATCTCATCACCCAGTTCATAATTGTCCGCGCCAGTTTGGGGCGGGCTGCTTGTCATCGCATGTTTTGCATCCACAGCTGTCTCCGGGCGGAGGGAGGGATCCGAATTGTGGGGAGGCATGAATGAATGCTTGGGAGTGCTGTTCACCTTTCCAGAGGGAATAGCAGGGGAGTAGTAAAGATTAGTTTTCCTCCAGCATGCTCTTCAACCAGCCCATTTCGAGGGTGACATCCTCCGGAGTGCTGACGGTCAGAGCAACTTCCTCTCGCAGGAGATCGCGGAATTTCTCCCGGAGCCGAAAGACCAGAATGCGGGCGTTGGCCGTGCTGCCGCCGATCTTCTTGGCGATTTCACGATAAGACGGCGGCTCATCGCCCAGAGAGATGTGCGGGAGCAAGGCGTCGAATGTTTCAGGACTCCGCGATTGCACGAAGGAGATTTTGAGCTTCGCGCGGACCTTGTCAAATATCTCATGGGCCCAGGCCCGGGTGAAGAGCCATTCGGCATCCCGGGTGTCCTGCGGCTCGTGCTGGTAGCGTTCCTCTGCCTCCATCTCGTCGAAGGAAACATGTGGGATCAAGCCCCCACGCTTCTGAGCATTACCGTGGCGGGCGTGGTCGCTCAGGGTTTGCTTCAGGCAACCCAGCAGGAAGGAACGCAATTTTCCACCCTCAGGCTGTAGGGCTTTTAAGGTGTCCCGCTCGATCAGGCGTTGGAAAAAGACCTGGGTCAAGTCCTCGGCATTTGACGATCCCTGACCGCTCCGGCGCAGGAAGGCGTAGATGGGATACCAGTAACACTCACAAATCAGGCCTAGAGCCAGCTTTGCCTCGGATGCGTTCCCATCTTGCACCGCACCGATCAGGGTCCAGTGCGTGCTTGGAAATGGAGTGTAGGTGTGTGCCCGCGCCATTGGCCAGCACCCTATGGGAGGCTTCTGCAGACGCTAGAAGTTTTTTGCATGAAATTCCACCACGAGACTGTTTCGGGCGGATTTCCGGTCACTGCCCGGAAGCATCTCCTCAAATCAGAGGAGAACCAGCACAACGCCCTGTCGACTTTCTGGAGAGGTTGGAAAATAAAATCACTTCTTTGTGTAACGCTTCGCCGCTTCCGGGGTTGGGAACCAGTGAAGCCCCATTCCATCTCAAGTCCATTCTCCTCCCGTGCCGTCGAAAAAAATAATTTCAGATTGTTCCCCCAGCGCAAACTCGTCTCCTCATGGATCCGGGTTCTCCGGGGCCATTGCTGCCCCTCTGCGATTCGCCGCCCTCGCGATCTTTTTCGCGTTGGTAGTCACCGCCAAAGCCCAGTGGGTCACCGAGTCATACCCGCTCAAGATTGGCTACAATGCGATTTGGCTCTCGATCGATGCATCGAAAAATGCCGACGGCTCGGCACGCCTCATCGCGGATATCATCCCGGCAGACGTCGATGAGGTCTGGCAGTGGAACGGCGATGCGTCTTCGAGTCATTTTATCGAGCAGCCACTCGCGCCGGTGCAGAGCGACAGCCACTGGCGGGTCTGGAAGCGTTTTGAAGATCCAATCGAGACCACGCTCTCGCTGCTCACTCCGAACGCAGCCTATCTGATCAAGAGTTCGGCGGTGATCACGATGTCGCTGAAGGGCAGGCCCGCACCACCGGACTACCAGCATAAGAGTTCCGGTCTCAATTTTTTCGGCTTTCCCGTCAACTCTGACACGACCCCTACGAACTTCACCAACTTTCTCAGGTTCAGCGAGGTGCTGAAAGCGTCACCTCCGATTTACTACTACGATGGCGAAGCGGTCGCGACTTCCCGTCGCTTGGTGGCGCCCAACTCCAAGATTGTCAAACGGGGGGAAGCCTCCTGGATCAAGGGCGACACCTATACCGATTACTACGGGCCCATCAAAGTCAACCTCCTCAGCGCTGGAGGCATCGACTACGGAAAGAAGCTCAACACAGCATCAATCCGGCTAAAAAATGCCACCGATCCCGCCAAGGCCCAGACTGTCACCGCCACCCTGACCCTCGCCTCGTCGGAAGCTCCTCCGGGCTCGGCGGAAGTTCCTGAAGCCGTGCAGCTCCGTGTTCGTGGTCAACGCGACGAAAACTTCGAGTTCACCTACTCTCCGCTTTCGGTGGGGGAGACCTTCGAGGTCACCCTCGCTCCCGGAGAGGAAAGAGAGATTATTCTCAACGCCGCCCGGCAGTTCTTGGACGAGCCTGGAAAGTTTTACGCCAGTGTCCTCCAGGTCACCGATTCCCTCGGGCACAACCGCATCGACTTGCCGGTCAGCGCCACCGGCACCTCGCGGACCGGAGTCTGGGTGGGTGCCGCCGTGCTCAATGCGGTGAATCAGGTCGAAACCCTGAGCGGTCCCGAGATGGATGCTCCGGTCGGCACTCCGGACGGGACCGGCCCTCCCATCGTCTCGATCAGCAGCACCGAGAAGATGGTGGAAGGAGGCGTGATCACCCGTGCGATCGAGACTGATGTGACTTTTGATGAGGCCGGAAAGGCCTATCTGGCGGCACCGAACCCCACCGCCGTCTCTTTGGATTTGTCCTCCTACGCGACCGAGGCCGGGTTCGCTCCCGATGCGGATGGGACCGTCACAGTCGTTTTGCCACAGGCGGACGGCAAGATCCTCGTTGGTGGCTCTTTCTCTACCTTGGGGGGGCAACTGCGGAACAATATTGGACGGTTGAATGCAGACGGTAGCGTGGACGCTAGCTTTGATCCCGGGTTGATCAGAGGCAGTGCGCATGTCGTTTTACCGCAGGCAGACGGAAAGATCCTCATCGGTGGCTACTTCGAGAGCTTGGGCGGCGAACCTCCGGAGCCCACCGTCATCCCGGTCTCCTTCGCCGACCCCGGCGGCAATGGGACCTTCACCCTCGCCGATGACCCCACCACGGCGGCGCTGACCGCGACGCCCGCGACGGGCGGGACCTTGGGGTGGTTCAACAGCGGCGGGCTGTTATGCTTCGGCAACGCGTCCGGGAATACTTCCAGCAATCCATCGGCCGATGGCCTATTCAACATCAATGCGGCCGGGAACTTCTCGACGGCGATGACCTTCCCCCCCGGGGCCGTCATCGACGCCACGACGGGAACGACAGGCTGGGGGATAGTCACATCACAAACTATAGGTGAGGGCCTGACCGACGGGACATACAACTTGGGGTTCCGCACCGCCGCCGGGAACTTCGGGTGGATGAACGTGACCCTAGACGAAGCGGGGACCGCTAACACCACCGGCGACGACACATTCACGATCAATGAAGCCTTCATCGAGTCGGTTCCGGGCGTGGGCATCGAAGTGGACCCTGCCCCTGAAATTGGCATCGGACGGGTCAATGCGGACGGCAGCTTGGACGCCGGCTTCTTGTCCTCGGCGAACTCAATCGTCCGGACTCTCGTGGTTCAACCTGATGGCAAGATCCTCGTTGGTGGCTCCTTCTCCACCTTGGGCGGACAGCCTCGGTCGAGGATCGGCCGACTGAATCCGGACGGCAGCCTCGATGTCGGCTTTGACCCGGGAGCGGACGGGACTGTTCACTCCCTGGCGCTCCAGCCTGACGGCAAGATCCTCGTCGGTGGAACCTTCTCTACCTTGGGCGGGCAGCCACGGTCAGGGATTGGGCGATTGAACTGGGACGGCACTCTCGACGTTGGCTTTGATCCTGGCGCTGATGGATCTGTTTCGGCTCTCCTTCTCCAGACTGATACCAGGATTCTCGTTGGTGGGTTGTTTTCTGGGCTGGGTGGACAAGCGCGAAGCAACATCGGTCGACTCAATATCGACGGCACGCTTGATCTCACTTTTGATCCCGGTGCGGACTCCACGGTAAGGTCCTTGGCGCTACAGCCTGATGGCAAGATTTTTGTCGGTGGTAATTTCGCTACTCTGGGTGGGCAATCTCGGGCAAATCTTGGACGCCTGCTCCCGGGAGGAGAGCTCGACCTTTCTTACGATCTTGGTGCGGACTCCGGGGTGAATTCACTGGTGGCCGATGGTGAGGGCAAGATCCTCGTCGGTGGTAACTTTGCTACCTTGGGTGGACAGTCACGGAGTAAGATCGGGCGCATCGAGGAGGTGGTATTGCCTGCAGTTCCTGGCACTGATTTTGACGTCGAAGCCTCTGACCGCGCCATCGTTGTCAAGGGAGGTAGTGGCTACACCGCGCCGCCGTCTGTTGAACTGACCGGCGGTGGTGGGAGTGGGGCGACTGCCTATACCACCCTCTCCGCTGGTGTCTCAGGTGTCACAGTCACGGAGGGTGGGACCGGGTATAGCGCAAACTTTCCGGTTTCTTTTTCCAGTGTTGATGGAGTGGGATCGGGAGCAGTGGGCCTTGCGGTGGTTGCCGAGGGGCAGGTCACGGATGTCTTTGTGACCTCGCCCGGTTCCGGCTACGCCTCGCCACCGACCGTCGACTTCAGCAGTGGGGATGGTAGCGGAGCTGCGGCGACGGCCAGTATCTCCGGTGGGGTTGGGAGTGTCCATATCACTGCCGGCGGTAGCGGCTACACCAGTGCTCCGGGAATTGTCTTCAGCGGAGGAGGGGGCATTGGAGCAGACGCGCACACGACGCTCGTCGGCGATGTCGTCACCGGGGTGGCTGCCGTCACCCGTCTGCCCAATAGCATCATAGCGGATGAAGGCAGGGTCAGTTACACGGTCGCCAGGCCCGCGCCGGAAGGCACGCCGGAGGGAATCTCTACCAGCCGCGTCATCACGACCCGCCGACTGGTCACCATCAATCGCAAGTCCCGTTGGGTCGAACGCCGCGTTCATAGCGGGGGCGCGGCGGCTGCGCCGTCCGAGTTCCCGGTCCGACTCATTCTCCATTCGCTGGAGGCGGGATCCCCGGTCTTAATGCAGCAGGCCTATCTCGGTTCCCGGGACGGGATCGCCTATGCCGGACCCGGGCAGGAAGCGGTCGCCGCCCTCGTCAAGGGCCCCGGTCCCACGCCTCCGGGGAGCCTCGGGCGCGTTTCCAGTGCCAGCTTCCCGCGCGGTGGGTTGTGGCCGGGATCCGGCGACTTCCGGTCGGCCGCCCAGTTCAAGGTGACGCTCGGCCATGACGCGGAGTCCAACCCCTTCGTCCACACTTACCACCCCGATCACGATAACTGGGATGCCCGCTACGAGAAGAAGCTTGGCGAGGGAGTTGAATCTTACACCGTCACCCGCGAGATCACGCTGCTCTTCGACTCGGAACGACCGCCCGGTGTTTCCGACCTCACTTGGGGCGTTAGCACCCTCGGCGGCACTTACACGGAGGAAATTTCCGGTCTGCGTGCTGGCGAGGCCATTTCCATCTCCGGGCCCTTCATCCTCCATCAGGTCTCCGAGGCCGCCGAACTCGTCGGTCCCTAGTCATTCACCCATCCTTCTCAATTCCTCTCACCATGAAATCGAACATCACCGCCATGACCCCGAAAACTGCCCCCCTCTTTAGGCTCCTCGTCCTCCCGCTGCTCTGCCTGGCACTCGCCGCACCGTCTGCCCGCGCCCAAGTGGAGGGGCCACCAACCTTCATCGACTACCAGGGCATGGTCTTCGACGGGACAAATATCGAAAAGCCTCTCGGCAGTGACGAGACCACGGGGAGCTACACCGCCAACCCCACCAATTACACCATGGAGTTCCGAATCTACGGCAGCCCGGCAGGCGATGATCTTATCTGGGCTGAGACGCAGACGGTCACCGTCAGCCTTGGCGCTTTTTCGGTCAGGCTGGGAACCGGGGCCGCGATTGCCGGCAGTGCTGCGGGAACGCTGACTGGGCCAGCGATCGAAAACGCCTTCGATGGAAAAGAACGCTATCTTGAGCTGACGGTGAAAGCAGCCGGGCAGACCAGTACGCCCATCCGCCCGCGCCTCGCCTTCCAATCGTCGCCCTTCGCCTTCGTTGCGGGGCGTGCGGTCGTGGCGGATTCTGTCGAAGGGGGCGGGACGTTTAGTGGAACAATCAATGCGACCGGGAGCACAATCAGCGGCGGGACGCTCAGCGGCGGGAGGTTTAGTGGAGCAATCAATGCGACCGGGAGCACAATCAGCGGCGGGACGTTCAGCGGCAACGGCGGCGGTCTGAGCGGTCTCAATGCAAATAACATCAGTGCCGGGACACTCAACGATAATAGGCTTACCAACAATGTGGCGCGGTTGGACCGTGAGCAAACGTGGACCAGTACACAGAACTTCGGGTTCATCACTTCGAATAGCAATATCTATTTGACCGAGGGAGGACTGCTTGCCAAGGACGCCATACTGCGGTCTGAAAAGAACGTCTCTCTATCCGGAAATGGCGCTCTCACCATCGGCGGCTCGGGAGAAAATATGACGATGGATACCAACGAGATTCAGGCTCGCAACAACGGAGCAAGTAGTAGACTCCATTTAAACTATCGAGGAGGAGACATTATGTTAGCTTATGGGGGGGGCAACGTCGGGATTGGGACGCAAGTACCTACCAAAGCGAGACTGCATGTTTATGGGAATCGGGTTTTTGAAACTCCCAAATTCAGCCGTTATATGCAGTTTGATAAAGGTGAAGTCACCACTGACTCAACCGACAATGCCGCAACCTCGATCTGGGCCTCAAATGCAATTATCGCCGAAAGGTTTGCGGCAATTTCAGATGCCCGTATCAAATGTCGAGTCGGCCTTTCTGACTCAGTGCGCGATCTCGCCACGATCCGGGGGATTGAGGTGACCGACTATACTTATATTGACACCGTCCAAAAAGGCGGGCGCTCCCATAAAAAGGTGATCGCTCAGCAAGTGGAACAGCTGTATCCGCAAGCCGTCAGCAAGTCCACCGACGAGATCCCAGATATCTACGAGCGCGCCAAGATCAAAGAGAGTTGGATCTACTTGGATACCGATCTGAAGATTGGCGAGCGGGTCAAGCTGATCGGCGGGAAAAAAGAAGGCATCTACGAAGTGCTCGAAGTAACGGCGGGCAAGTTCCGTACCGGCTTCGCACCGGAAGGGGACAATGTCTTCGTCTACGGCCGCGAGGTCGATGACTTCCGCACGGTGGACTACGACGCGATCGCCATGCTCAACGTCTCCGCCACCCAGGAACTGGCACGCAAATTGGAAGCAAAAGATGGAGAGGTCACGGCGCTCCAATCCGAGAATGCCGTCCTGAAAGCGCGCCTCTCGGCGCTCGAAGCCAACGACAAGGCCCGCGCCGCGAAACTCGCGGTGATCGAGCAGCTCCTCTCCACCGGTCAGGCTGTGGGGGGCACTGTGCCAGCCTCCGTGCCGGTGAACGCGGTCACTGTGACGAAGTAACCCGGTCCGTTTGTGCCAATCCGCCGCGCTGCCCGCGCAACCCCCGTTCCCAATCGCTCACGCGATGATCCCTCGCCATTCCGACTCGCCTAGTATCCGATGAAACTCACTTGCCCCATTCTGTCTCGCCTCTCGCTGGCGCTCACGCTCCTCCTCGCCTTGGTCTGGGGGCCCGACGCGGCCGCACAGGCTCCGCCGATCCTCAAAAACGGCTACCGTAATGTCTTTGTTAATAAGCCTACCGAGCCGCCGACCCCTGGTGGCGTAGATGCGCCGGTCGCGGGCAGCGATCTTCTCGAGGCCTACCGGGTGCAGGGCCAGAGCGGCACCGCCTTTGGCGGATTCGCGGTGAAGGGCGAGGGCACGCTCTGGGAAGGGGGCAATTTCGAGGATCCAAAGTATCGCGAGTATCCGGACAACACGCCGCGCAACGCGCAAGGCGACGAGATCGGGCCGCGCTCCGTGGTGCTGAAATCGGCCATCATCGGCCGACCGCTGGCGACCTTCAATATCAGCTACAGCTTCGGCGAGGTGATCTCTCCGCCGGAGGTGGATGCGGTCAATCAACCCGTGGCTGCGGGTTACTACCGCGAGGAGCCACTCAACGCTCGGCTCAGGAACCTGGTCGGTATCGATGACGTCCCTACTGGAGAAACGGAGAACGCGAAAGCGGGGGATCCCGAGGGGATTCTGGAAGAGGGCGACAACCGTTATCTGGTCGCACGCAACCCACAATTCTACTGGAGCCCGCACGCGAAGAAGGTGTATGCCACCCAGCCGGGGACGATCACCATTCAGTGGCGGCAGTCGGTAAGCACGGACTTTGTCGAGGAAACCTACTCGATCGCCACCGCGCCGGACCAGTCGGAGCGCACTCTCTACTGGACCGAGAACGGCTTCGCCGGGCCACCAGTGGAGGTGCCAGAAGGGCGGATCAATGAGATCAACTTCGTCCACAATACTCTCGTGCCCGCAGATGTGGCGACTCCCTACGAGCCGTGGCTTGCGGGGCGTACTGACTTTCAGGAGGACGACGTCAGCAAGCAGCGCTACAAGACCGTTTACTTTGAAAATCGGCTGATCCACGCCTATAACGTGAGCGGCCGGATCTTCGTCGAATACCTCGGCAACCCGCGCGCCGACGGGACCAGTGAGCAGAAGGGGATCGAGATCGTCAACGTGGTCAAGCAGCCTATTCCCGAGGTGCAGGTCGTGGATCTCGGAGAGGCAGTCCGCCAGCTTCCCTCGCCGGATGTCTTGACTCCGAAAGTTGTTCAGGGCCTGAATCTCGCTGCACAACCCTACCTGCACCGGCAGCTCTCGATCGGCGGGACGGAGGAGACCCTCTACGCGATTCGCGAGACCCAACCGGGCGTGCGTAATTCCGAAAAGACCCTCGATAACAGGGTTCTCGTCTACTGGATGGAGACCGCTGCGCTGGGGCTGCAATGGCCCAAGCAGTATGTCGGCTACGTGCAGCAGTGGCCGGATGAGCTCGATGCTTATTCGGTCTATGCCCGCCCGGATTCCGCGGGTGTTGCCGGACTGGCGGCGGCGCTGAACACTGCGGTTCAGCTCGACTCCGCGAACAACCCTGCGCTGGTCCACCAAGACGATCCGGAAAACGCGCAGGCGGAAATTCAAGCAGGTAACAAATTTGTCACCAAGGTCACCGCTGAGGATCCCACCAACCGTGCGCTCATCCGATTCACCCGCGATGACGAGATCTGGTTCGAGCGGGTCTACTCGCAGCTCGATCCGTATTTTTTGGATCCGGCGGAGTATTTTCGAAACCGGACGGACTTGTTGCAACGCAGTGTCGCTGCGACGCCTGATCCCTCTGGGGCCATGGAGACGGGATTTTTGAACATTTCCAATGTTCAAGTGATTGATTCCAACACCGGAGCGGCTTTTGTCGAGGGTGTTGATTATACCGTGCACGCGCCGACAGGGGTGGTCACCTTCGATAAAGGATACCTGAAAAGCGTGGCAAGTTTTGGCGCCTTCAATGTCGGCGACAAGTTGGAGGTGCGCTTATTTGCAGGTTATAGCACCTTCGGCCAAGCCTTATACGGAACGGTGGGGCCGGATTGGCAAGTGCGGAATCTCTCTCTCTCGGATGCGGGGGATGGGCTGGCGGAATGGGATTTCCGATCTGGGGACGAAGGTTTCAGCGTGCTTAACGAAGGCAGCGGCAGTGATTGGGAATACGCATCCGGAGTTTGGAGTTCTGACCGGGGCGGAGGCTCGGGAATTAGATCCAGTAGTCTCACCAGCACCGAATTTACGGTGACCCAGAGCGGGTCAGTCACACTGAGGCTCACGCACCGTCACAATTTCGGCACATTCTCTGTATATGCGATGGGTGGCGGGCAAGTTCAATACCGGATCGCTGGCGGCCAATGGCAAACGGTTCAAAAAGAGGAGTTCTCGCAGCACTCTTATCTTTCAAACTTCTATCCTGGTGTCGATTCACCCCCGGATATCCAGGGCGAGAGCGTCTTTGGCGGCCAATCCGCCGACTACGATTTCGTTCAAAGCATCACCTCTGCCGAGATCATCTTCACCACGCTGCCGTTTTCAGAAGTTCCTGGGCTCGTCGATGCCGAGATCGGCGAACGCCTGACGCCAGAGGGTGCCTTCGCGGCCGATCGCTACGGAGAAGAGAAGCCGACCTACGTCGGCTACATCCATGTCGACAAGGAAGAGGGCAGCGGGGACGCATACAATGCCAACGCTTACATCGATCCCTTCGTCGCCGGCTTCGATCAAGCCGCCACCGGGGCGATCATTGGAGTCAACGCCCTCGCCGGCAACGATCATCTCGAAGTCTGGTGGTATCAAAAGAGCCAGCCTACCGGCACCGCGATCACAGCGACCTACTGGCCGTCCTTTGTGCAGCGTTACCAGCTGAAGTGGCCGGCGAATCCCGACCAGATCGTACTGGCCAGCAACGAGGGATCGGGTGACCCCAGCCTGCAGGCCACCGGCGAGATCTACACCCAGAACGTCCCAAACACCGCAGGGTGGAACCCGAATGAGGAACATGCCCTTATGCGCAACGGCCGCGCCTGGGCGCTGCGCGATGACCTGAACACAGCCAGCAGCTCCGAACCCTACGTGCTGGTACACTACACCGAAGCCGATGCGCGCCCGGCGATGCGGGTCTTTCAGGTCCAACGGGGAATCTTTGATTATCCAGCGGTCGCGGGAAAAGTCCTGCAATCGCCCATGCCACTGCCCTTGCTCCAGGCTCCGGTTGATGCGAACGGTCTGCTTGCCTCCTACGAGTTGCCCGGCGTCGCCGACCCCACCATCCCGAGCAACGAATACGCCACTACCGATGCCGCCTTCGCCCACTACCAGAAGTTCACCTGGAGCGATCGCAAGGGAACGGTCTGGGTCTACCGCGGACCGCACGGCGGGAACGGTGATACCCCGACCCTGAGAATGCGCTACTTCTACAAGACGCTGCCGGGCTTCTATCACCCGGGTCTCGATGATCAGCCGCCCGTCGGCACGATCGTCCCTTATCTTCGCAGCGGTGCCTATACCGTCCCAACCCCTGTTGAAACGGTAGGAACGGAACCCGCTGATCGCAGGGACCAGCCGCTCGACATCGTATTCCGCCCTCAGTGGCCGATGTTCGCTCCCGAACTGCGTATCGGCGAGACCCTGACCCTTCCCAAGCTGGGTCTTCCCCAGGTGCGTGGCCAGCAAAGTACGGAGTTCATCTACCAGCAGTCCGTTGCCATGGACACCGCCGGAGGAGCGATGCACGAGCGCAAAAAAAGCGCGCGCTTGTTTGATCCGACCCGTGCCAAGGTTTTTCCCCTGGATCCGGAAACGCTTCCCAAGATCCCCGATAGCGTGAACACCAGCCTGTTCCTGGGTAAAATCTACTTCCCCAACCTCCCGCCGCATCTCAGTTCGCGGTTCTATTTCGACCCTGCAGTGGGTGCAGACGGAAGCCTCATTTTCAAGGGCGTCTACATGGACGAGCTGGTCGGGGAAAAATACTTCCAGCTCAATGTGATGAGCGCCAAGGACATCGCGGATGCCAAGGCCTTGGTGCCCGACAGCGACCCGGACAAGACGAAGTGGGACGAGGCGATCGAGGGCAACGATGGGGGAACCATCAACGGATTGGCGACCACGGTGGAGACCTTCATCGAGGATCCGGGCAAGCGAGGGACGTTTATCGTGGATCAAGACACCTTTGAATTCGATCTCAGTCGGTTCACCAACATCGCGGGACACAGCGTGAGTCTCCCGCTCGGGTCAGAACCTCCGCGCGGTCCGACCAGCTACGGTCTCGACACTCTCGCTGAAGTCTTCTACAGCGACACCGCAGTGGATTCCTACGCCGTCTCCGCCAGTGGCGGAGGTGACGGCTTCGTCGTCCTGGCCACCGGTAACGGGCGCAATACGGACATTACTCCCGACGGCAACCCGGTTTCGCTCCACGTCTTCAAGGTTGCTGCGCCGCTCTACCGGGGCGAGCTGAAGGTCATCAACTCGGCCAACCCGCTGGACGAAAAATTAACGCTTCAGCACACCGGCGACTTCGCCGGACATCCGGAGGGTTATGACTTCGAGTGGCGCTATTCCCCGCCCGTCGATGGCCTGCCACCCAAGCTCTACTCCTTCATTCGTAAGAGCCTCCTTGGTAACGGCAACTGGACTTTGGTCAACAATCCCAAGGGCGATGATCTCGAAAGCTATCGCGGAACCACTCCGGCGAAGGCGGGTGTACCAGTGAGCCTTCCGGGGCAGACTTTCACGATCAACAACGGCAAGGGAACCGAGGAACACGGGGGGACGCTGCCCTTCGCAGTTCTGCGGCAGACCTTTAGCAATCAGGAGAGGCCATTGCGGATGTTCCTGAGTCTCGAACCCGGAAGCAACGACGGTGCCGCAGTCTACTTGAACGGCCGGCCGGTCGCCAAATACCGGGTGCCCGGGCAGGAGGACACCGCGACGGGTACCGTGCCCGCCACTGCTCCTCCTTTCGACCCGCTGCCACTGGTCTTCGAGATTAACGCAAACGCGATTGTTGCGAGCGGTGCCACCGACAACAATGTGGTCACCGTCGAACTCTACACCTCGGCGGACGCCGAAAGCACCACGAGCTTCAACCTGCGCCTCGAGGGCTCGAAGGAAGTCGAGAATCTGACCGCCTGGCTCCCTCTCACAGCCAAGGAAGATGTCGCAAGTGATGCATCGAAGGTCAACTATGCGGTGAGCCCGCCGACCACCAGGATTGTGGCTGTCGAGGGTAAAAATAGGCACACCATCGAGGGCACCAGCATTCTTACCCTGAGCGACAACTGGATCGTGATGCGCTATCGGGCGAAGAATAGTGAAAGCGCGGCCTATGAGGTAGACGGCGGCTGGTCGAAGTGGACCGAGCCGCAACTGGCGGAAGGCTGGATCAAGCGCGTGCTGGCGGGGATCAATCCGTTTCAGCAGCGGGTTAAGGATTTGTTCAACCACGAGACCAACACCAGCGTGAGTCTGGTTGAGCAGGCCGGTAAACGTTGGGAGGGTGACATTGCGCTCAACCTCGACAATATCAACGACTCCGGGCTTATCGAGATCTATGAGACGGTGCTCAACCGCGGCAAGATGTTGAGTATCGACGGAACCCCGGCGATCAACTACGGCGGGGCCAACGACGCTCTGTTGCTCGCCGCCGGTTACCTCAGCGACCTCTATATGATTCACGGCAACGAGGCCTACGCCGATGCCGCTAACTCGACCATCGCCTACAGTACCGACAGCGGTTTTAAGGCTCAATATGGCGATGTTGCCACCGCGCTCTTCGCCTTCAAGGGTCAGCTGGCTACGGTGCTGGACGAGGAGCTGGCGCTGCTGCGAGGGCGGGACGACTCGCTGGTGCCGAATACGACCAAGGCGCCGATCTACAACCGTATTATCTGGAACTACACCCGCGGCATCGACGCAGGGGAGGCGGTCTACGCGCTCAACTACAATATCAAGGACCGCATCTGGGATTACTCGATCAACCCCAACAACGCAGCGAATCTCCCAACCGACGGAGTGCTCAGCGCGGCCGATGCGGCGATCGCCTACCCACAGGGGCACGGCGACGCCTATGGCCACTACCTGACCCTGTCTCTTATACACATCTGACGCTGCCGACGATC
>CAJXVQ010000026.1 GCA_913060685.1 uncultured Verrucomicrobiales bacterium | reverse complement strand
ACCCAACGGGGATTTTTAATTGTCGTCAGGGGGTAGTTTTAATTGTCGTTCTACAGTGGGGTGATCTTTTTCCGGAATGCGGAAGCACTCGAGAAGCGCTATCGGAAGTCGACGGGATTCATTTCAGATCTTGTGTTCTACGATGACGTTACATGCCCAAACGACATCCTCGCAAAACTGAGCGAGGATACGGTCATGCGCATGTGATCTCATTGACGCAGCAGCTCAAACCCAACACCAACGCACTCACAGACATCATACCCGACCGCGGACCGCTTCTTGAGATTGTCGGGGCGATGTGTAGTTTGGAGATCTTCCACCGCTTCCGAGCTGTCCGGTTTTCTGTCAGCGGTTGGTGAACCTTGGGCGCAGAAATTGAAATGGGAAGAAAGCGCAAACGGCCACCGAAGGTTCTCCGTGATGAGAAGGGCGAGTTTCGTTGGGAGACTTTTTTCGTAGGTGGCAAGCAGAGGAGGAGAAAAATCCGAATGCTCGACGGTAAGGATTTCGATGATGAAGAATTCACTCGTGCCAATGCGGATGACATCTGGCTAAAGCAGCATGGCGAGTATGAGATCCTGCGTGAAAGGGAGATGGAAGGGAATCGGATTGAACAGGGAATTGAACCAGAGGCTGAAAACGAAGATCCCTTTATAAGAAGCAGCTCTCTTTTGACAGCTCAAGGCGGTCAGTTCCTCACGCTCTTCTGTTGATAATTCGATGCCATATTTTTTAGGCATCTCCTAAAATTACCACCATGTGAATAAGTACAAGTTCAAAATAAAGATACCCGACATTTTGTTTTAGTCATAGCACTAGGAGTTGATCGCTCATTGAACCACATTTCTCTCGGACCTTGGGGAACTAAATCACAGCCGAGCCGATTGTTTTCTTGTGTCGAAAAACGCCGAATCTAGACTTAGATGTTGCACCGTAGGAACCAGTAATCTTTTCCGTGAAAATACCATCTCCTTTAATAAAGCGCCTCTCCATCACCGCTATCCTTGCGTCGCTTTTTTTCTCCGGCATTGCCGGCATCGTCAACCAAGTTGTCTGGCAGCGGGCTCTTAAGATCTTCCTGGGGGGAAGCGAAACTATCAGTTCGATGGTCGTTATTCTCGTCTTTTTGCTGGGCCTAGGGCTGGGAGCGGCCCTCATGGGCAAGTATGCACCACGACTGAAGCATCCTCTATACGTATTTGCACTGATTGAGGTTCTCCTGTTTGTCACCAATGCACTGATCGCAGTCTTACTTTCTTACGACATCAGCGAATCGATCTACAGCGCTCAGCGGCTGGCAATTTCATCCGGAGTGTCGATCAGACTGGTCTATGCAATTGGCGCATTACTCATTCTTCTCCCCCCAACTGTTCTTATGGGTGCCACGCTGCCTATCGCGTCTGAGGCATGCCAAAGACAATTGGGAGCCACACGAACAAGCCTCATCACCGGACTATTCTTCCTCAATACTATTGGCGCGGTGATTGGGGCATTCGGCAGTAGCTTTTTCCTGCTTCCCTACTTCGGACAGAAAACATCTCTCTTCACTGCTGCGCTCTGCAACCTCGGGGCGGCTGTAATACTCGTAATCATCTCCACCCGCTTCAAAGCGGTCGCGCCGCATTCGACTAAAGAAAAGGAAGACGCGCCGCGTCCAAGATCCTGGTTTAAGCCAAGCCTTGGAGAGACCCTCGGCTTTGGACTCGGGTTTTTCGCCCTTAGCTACGAAATCTACCTCTTCCGGCTTATCGCACTCATTCACAAACCACTGCCCTACACCTTCGCTACAACACTTTGCATTTTCTTACTGTTCTGGTCTCTGGGAGTCTTCATCTCTTCCAAGTTAAAGCCCCATATGACGTGGGTGTTTTTAGCGACCGTCATCACCATTCTGATTACTCCCTATATCTTCCACTTTAACCGATGGATTTACGGATTTCCATTAGTTCCGCTGGGTGCAATCTATTTCATCCCCTCCCTATTTTTTGGCATTCTCTACGGAGTGCTCGTCTCCGATACCGCCCAAGGCAGCTGGGGAAAAAACGTCGGAAGATTCTATGCTTACAACACGACCGGCTCCTGCCTTGGAATCGCCGCGTTTACGCTTATTGGATACGAAATGCCCCTTTCCAACGGAGCTTGGTTAATCGCAATCGGGGTAGCCGCCCTCGGCCTTTTCTACATTCAAAGGAAAGCACCTCAGCCAAATAAATTTTCCCTCATCCTGCAGTTTAGCCAAGTAGCCGCACTGCTGGCTATTGCTGGAATATCTTACCAAGGTTTAATTCAGGCCTTTTCCTCTTCAAATAACGGCCTGGTTCGCACCTATTGGGGACGAGACGGAGTGGTTGATCTCCATGCAGATGGTAATGTTCACCTTGACGGACTTTGGCATACACAACTGTCCACCAAAAATAGTCACGTCGGGCGATCCTACACCTGGAT
The DNA here is from genome assembly GCA_913060685.1 of uncultured Verrucomicrobiales bacterium. GTDB lineage: Bacteria > Verrucomicrobiota > Verrucomicrobiia > Verrucomicrobiales > Akkermansiaceae > SW10. Next base: position 21,769 of record CAJXVQ010000026.1, on the reverse strand, counting down.
GATGGCGGTGGCAGCCGTCCTTTCCCACAACGAAGAACCCGTCCGAGACGTGTTGGTTATCGGAAATGGAGTCGGCATTACATCATCCACGCTCTCACTCCTTCCTGACGTGAAAATCGATACCTACGAAGTAAACAACACTCTCAAAAATCTCCTGAAGGACTATCCCAAGGAATGCCTCGAAGTAACCTCCAACCCGAAGATTCATATAATTTGGACTGATGCTCGAAGCGGAATGGCGCTCAACGAGAAAAAATACGACATTATTGTATCCGCCCCCCTCTATTTACGGCAGGCAGGGAGCAGCCTTTTATTATCGAACGAGTATTTCACTCTTCTGAAAAGCAGACTGAAACCTGGCGGTGTCGTAGCGGTCTATTCCCACGAAGGCCCTCCGGCTCAATCAATGTTAGTCCGCAGAACAGTATCATCGCTGTTTGAATACCAGCAGTCTTTTGACAAGGGCATGATTATCACGGCATCCGACCAACCGATTCAAATAGATCCTGACCGTCTTGCCCGGCGCGCCTCCAAATCCAATCCATTCCTATTGCAACTTTTTCAATACGACCAAGCGTTAAAACGAGCACGAGACGAATCCATTTTTGACCGCATCGATCAGCCCAGCTTTCCGATTTCAAAAGGTCGGCACATGATCACAGATGATCATCCTCTCGTCGAGTATCCCAAAATTGCTGAAGAACTCGTTCATTCGCAGTAATCAACTGCTTCCCACTCCCCCCGGCAATCAAACTGGCAGGCAATCTATTGGTGCTCATCCTACCGGAAGAATGAGTTGGGATGAAGCAAGCGACTTTGCGGGATCTCTCGTTTACCCTGATTCAGTACGCGCAACAACGTGGGATGACTGGAGACTTCCATCAGCCAATATTCCAGGGACAAATTCAGTTTGTATCTCAGATTTTTTTAATACAGAGCTGGGACATCTTTATAAAATTGATGGATTGCGTATGTTTCAAAATGTCTCGTATTCCTTCGCAATATACTGGACGTCGAGTGAGATTGAAATTTCCACATCGACAGGGGTAATTGAGGGGGTATATGTATATAACCAGTTTTCAAACTATCATTATCCAGTCAGAAAATCTAGTGATAGCCCAGCTTTATGGCTCGTTAGAGATGGTGATGTAGGTGTCGTCCCCGAACCTTCGGGTGCAATTTTCATTGCAATTTCCAGTGTTTTAATGTGCGGGAAACGGGGGGAACGCAGTTCTACTGCTGGGAAATTGCTTTTGGCGGGAGGGCTTTGAAGCCGCCTTTGGCCCGGAGCGAATGGGGGTTGGCTCGATCCGTCGCCATGGCAGTCGTAGCAATGGGTTTCGAGGAAGGGTTTGAGGGCAGGAGCGAATTCTCCGGCGAAACCGGGACAAGCGAAGAGGAAAACGGCGAGAATCCTCATGGAAATCAAGATAACCGGATTTGATCCAGGGGGCTCATCTACGGAACGCCGCGGGGGGGGGTATTCAAAACCGCTCCCGCAATGAGGAATTCTCCTAAGGTGGGAATTACCAGCCAAGTTCCTCTTCCTTTTTTCGCACTTCCTTGAGTTTCTTTTCTTCGCTTTCGAAAGGGGTGTGGACCTCGGGCTCCTGGTAGATGACCTGGCCGCTGGAGTCGCGGACGGTGCGCTGCATGAGGCAGCTCGAGAAGCTCAGGCTCGCAGCGGAAAGAAGGAGAAGAAAAGTGGATCGCATGGCGTCACTCTATCTGCGGGGTGAGGACAATCAAGGTTGCTACTGACTGACTGCAGGAATTTGCTTTTGGCGGAAGACACCCAGATTGTGGGAGGACAAGCGGGAACATCGCCGTTCCCTGATCGCGAGGAGTTTCAGATCTTCAGAGGTTGCAGGCCCGCAGCCTCCACGATAGCGTTACCAATTATACCGGTAGACTCTCTGCATGAATAAATTACGCACAATCCTCACCACCCTCGCGGTCTTCTCCTCTTGCCTCTCGGCCGCCGAGCCGTTCACGCTAGTGTCCCAAGGCGACGGCGCGTGGTCGAATGCGGCAACCTGGCAGCCCGAACGCCTGCCGAAAGCGGGCGACAAGGTCTTGATCCACTCCGGGCATGCCGTCGTCTATGATTCCAAATCTCCCGATCTCATCCCACTGCTGCATGTCGAGGGTTCACTCGTTTTCGCCCGTGACCGCGACACGGAATTGAACGTCGCGGTTTTAAAAGTCGGCGGCGGAAAAGAGAAACACTCGGGCGTCGAAGATGTCCACGGTCACAAGATGGCACCAATCAGCGCACGCCTGGAAGTCGGCACGCCCGGGAATCCGATCCCCGCCGGAGTCACCGCGCGGATCCGACTGCACTACCTCGATGGGCTCGACAAAGACGAAGCACCGCTACTGACCTGCCGTCCGGGTGGGCGAATGGATTTTCACGGCGCGCCGATGAGCCGGACTTGGCTCGATCTTGGGACCGATGCTCATCCCGGGGACACTTCCCTCACCCTGTCCGAGAATGTCAGCGGTTGGCGGGTGGGCGACGAAATCATCATCACGGGCGACGCGCGCGATGGCGTCGACGACGAGGAGTTCACCACCGAGGAGCGGCGCATTGAGAAGATTGATGGGACAAGGATCACGCTCGACCGCGCACTCGAAAATGCCCATGCCGGCGCTGGTTCGAAATACCGCTGCGAGGTCGCCAATCTCTCCCGCAATGTCATCATTGAGAGCGCCGACCCGGAGGGCGTGCGCGGCCACACCATGCACCACCGGCACAGCGCCGGCTCGATCAGTTACGCCCGCTTCGCCCATCTCGGAAAAGAAAACGTGCTGGGGCGCTACCCGATTCACTTCCACCTCTGCCGCGATTCACTGCGCGGCGAGAGCGTCGTTGGCGTTGCCATCGTCGACTCACACAATCGCTGGGTGACGATCCACAACACACAATACATGGTGGTGCGCGATTGCGTCGGCTACGGCTCGGTTGGGCATGGGTTTTTCCTCGAAGACGGCACCGAGGTCTACAACGTTCTCGACCGGAATCTCGGGGTGCAGGCCTACGATGGAAAGCGTCTCCCGGATCAGGCGATGCCTTTCGATCCAAATGACGGCGGGGCCTTCTGGTGGGCGAACGGCCGCAATACTCTCACGCGCAATACCGCTTGTGAAAATTATCGCTACGGGTTCCGTTACGACAGTCAGAAGCGCAGTAATTTCGACTCCAATCTCAAGATCCGTCAGCCGGACGGAAAGACAGTCACCACTGATATTCGCACGCTGCCGATCTACCGCTTTGATGACAACGAATCGCACACCGAAGGTCTCTACTCCTTCGCCTTCGCCGGGACGGAAGGGGTCGGCCCCGATCGCAATCACCCGCACCGGATGCGCGGGAACACCGCATGGCAAACCCACTACGCGATGCGCATGCAGCTGCCGATGATGTGGGTCGAGGACGCCGATATTGATCGGGCGGTCTACGGCATTTACCGTCCGAGATTCGATCACCACGTCTATAAGAACCTACGAATTTCACAGACGAACTCCGAACCATTCAACCGGGGTCTCGACGATCGCAGCGAGCAACATGGCCCGGTAACGGTCGACGGTCTCACCTTTTCCGGCCTCAGCCGCAGCGGCATCCCCTTCATCCAGCTGAGCGACTACAACGTCAATGGTGGCGCCGAGACCCACGTGCGTCATTTGAAGATCGAAGACCGTCGTGATGGCGACGAAGAGGCACGCCGCCGCGCACTCGTTGATATGGGCGGTGGGGCGCGGACGAAAGATTCCACGGTCACCGGTGTTCCGGTCATCGTGCACGATCTCTTCGGTTCCGGGAAGCATGCCAAGTTTGTCAGTAGTCGCGATGTCCAATACTCCAAAGACCAGGCGCGCTACCGCGAGCACAAGCCCTACACCGGTGAAGAGAGCCGAGTCACCGATGTGCCCGAGGCAAAGTTTCCCAAACTGCTCGATCCGATCGACGATCAGCCACCTGCGACCATCATCACGTGGCCGAAACGGGGATTGCCGGTCAAGCTCGGCAAGGGAGGCACGCTCGAAGTGCGCGGTACCAGTACCGATGATTACGAGATCGCCGGCGTGACGGTCAATGGTGTGGAAGCGAGCGACCTCGATTACAATTTCACCGGGTGGAGCGTCAAACTGAACGGCTTGAAACCGGGTAAGCTGAAGCTCACTGCTCTCGCGACTGACAAGTCAGGAAATCGGGAGCAGACTGCGCACGTCCTCATGATCATAATCGTCGAATGAAACTCCTTACCCTCATCCTCATCCTGTCCCTCGGGGCGTCCTTTGCCGACAACGCGAAAAAGAACCTCGAGCGGGAGAATCTCGTCGCGTGGTGCATTGTCCCCTTCGATGCCAAGAAGCGGAACCCTGCCGAGCGGGCACAGATGCTCAAGGAACTCGGGATCGGCCGCTGCGCCTACGATTGGCGCAAGGAGCACGTTGTGGAGTTTGAGGAAGAGATCCTCCAATACAAAAAGCAAGGCATCGAGTACTTTGCCTTCTGGGGCGGGCATGAGTCTGCCTTCGCGCTTTTTGAGAAGCATGGACTTCACCCGCAAATCTGGCAAACGGCCCCGAGTCCTAAGGACGGCACGCAGGAGGAGAAAGTCGCCGCCGTTGTGGCGTCCTTGGATCCACTGGCAAAGCGGACCTCGACCCTTGGCTGCAAACTGGGTCTCTACAATCATGGCGGCTGGGGTGGTGAGCCCAAGAATCTCGTTGCGGTGTGCCAAGGACTGCGCGCCCGCGGGCACAAGCACGTTGGCATCGTCTACAACTGGCACCACGGACATGAGCATATCGCCGATTGGAAGGATTCTCTCGCACTGATGAAGCCGTTCCTCCATTGCCTCAATCTCAACGGCATGAACGATGCCGCGAAACCCAAAATTCTTCCCTTGGCTCAGGGAGCGCATGACTTGGCGATGCTGAAGGCGCTCGTCGCGAGCGGCTACGATGGTCCGGTCGGCATTCTGGATCATCAGAACAAACTGGATTCAAAGATCGCCCTTGGCGACAATCTCGACGGTTTGGAGTGGCTGAAAAAAGAGGTTCTAAAACCGGGTTCCGGTGGCACAAAGCCGAAGCCCAGGCAGTTTTCATCATCTGCAAAATGATCGGGCCAGGGAGGGAGAACCACGGATCTGCACGAATATTCACGAATCTTAAGAGCCGGAACTTCGAAACCCATTAATGATCAGGCCCCTCAACCATGATTCGTGAAAATTAGTGGGTATTCGTGGTTAAAAAAAATGAGATACTGGCTTTTTCTTCACAATAAGAAGGTTAATTTTACCGATAGCCTCCCATGACCGCCCTGCGTATTGGCTTCTTCGAAAAGCTCGTCAACAGCAATGGAAAGCTCTAGTGTTCGCAAATGCAAAGCCGTCGCCACTTCATCAGCACCGCCACTGCCGCCTCGCTCGTAGCCAGCGCACGCGCCGACACCAAGCCCGGCCAGAAACTCCGCGTCGGCGTGATGGGACTCAGCCGCGGCAAGGCTCACATCAACAACTTCGCCCAACTCGAGGGTGTCGAGATCGCCTACGTCTGTGATGTTGACCAAAATCGCCTTGCCGACGGAGCAAAATACGCCACCGAGCGCCAGAACGGAAAAACTCCCAAAGCCGTCACCGACTTCCGTCGTATCCTCGAAGACAAGAACGTCGACATCCTCTCAATCGCCGCACCAAATTTTTGGCACGCTCCCGCGACGATCCTCGCCTGCGACGCCGGTAAACATGTCTACGTTGAAAAGCCCGGCAGCCACAACGCGCGCGAAGCTGAACTCATGGTCGCGGCCGCACAACGAACCGGGCGCAAAGTGCAGATGGGCAACCAACGCCGCAGCGCTCCGGGTTTCCGCGAAGGCATTGAAAAACTCAAAGCCGGCGCCATCGGCAACCTCCGCTACGCGCGCTGTTGGTACGATAATAAACGTACTTCAATCGGAAAGGGAAAACCCGCAGCCGTCCCCGCACATCTGGACTACGATCTCTGGCAAGGCCCCGTCCCTCCGCGCGCATACAAAGACAACCTGATCCACTACAACTGGCATTGGCACTGGAACTACGGCGGCGGCGAACTCGCCAACAACGGGGTGCACGCCCTCGATATCGCCCGCTGGGCGCTCGGAGTCGATTTACCCATCCTCACCAGCTACACCGGTGGTCGTTACCATTTCGACGACGACCAGGAGACACCCGATACCGCTGATGCGACCTACGATTTTGGAAAAGTCGGAATGAGCTGGCACGGCAGCAGCTGCCTGCAGCGCAAACATGAAAAGCACTCCTTCGTCAGCATCTATGGCGACGGCGGCATCATGTCATTCGACGGCGGAGGATACCGCATCCATGACAACAGCGGCAAGCTCGTGGAAGAGAATGTGCCCGGCCTCAGCGATATCCCCCACTTCCAAAACTTCGTCAATGCCATCCGCAAGGAAGAGGAACTCAACGCAGAAATCGCCGACGCCCAGAAGAGCACCATGCTCTGCCACCTCGGCAATATCTCCTACCGGGAGGGCTTACAGATCAAGGGCACCAAGGCTCCCAAGAAACTCTGGCAAAGAGAATACTCAGACCTCTGGAAGCCTGCCGGGATCTAAATCCTCCCCTTAAAAGATGACGGCGACATCGTGGGCAGCACTCTCGTAATCGACAACACTTGACCCGTTCCGTTTGCCTGAAGAGCAACCGACTGACGCGCGCTCAGAGAGATCCCCGACGAACCGCGTCCCCTCAATCACCGCTTGATTTCTTGCAATTTCTGAGCTGTCCAAGGGGTTTTACGAGCCGAAGTGGCAGCTCTTACCGACTTCACTTCAGCGGAACTGACTGGATCAGTTTGATGGCCAAATGAGCTCCTGAGATAACTGAGAACATCTGCGATTTGTTGATCACTCAGCCCACCCATCGGCGGCATCGGAACCGACTGAGCAGTCGTTCCATATTCCAGTCCCGCTACCTTAATGGGGCCTTTTAAGCCGTGGAGGACAATCTTGATGAGGGCCGATTTATCCTTGGCCGACACCCGCTCGCTCCCCGCCAGCGGAGGATAGACTCCCGGAAGACCTTTCCCTTCGGGCTGATGGCAATTGAGACACGCGATCGTATAAACACGTTCCCCGGGAGATGGCGCCTTTGGCTGCTCTCCACGCAATCTGATCAAATAATCCCGCTGGGCCGCACTCCCGGTCTTCAATTCATTTCGCTCAAGTAATGGTGACCATCTGTCCTGCATGGAACGAGCGCTAAGACGAAGGGCGTATTTTAAAAAGCCATCAAGCGGTTGATCCAGGGCACCCACGGCCACAGAGACGGCATCGGATTCAGGAAGATAACTGGCTGCCACCACCGATTCGATCCGCACCCGCGGATGCGGGTCTCGCACGCTTTTCTGCAAATGCTCCCGGGACTCCGGCAAGCGATTCGACCACATCCCGGCGACTCGCGCACCGTAGGCGCGGATCCGAAAGTCCTCCGATGCCAACAAGCGCTCCAGCAATTCCAACCGGGGTGCTTCGTGAGCTTCATACACTCCGCAGATTTCAAGAAGATGACGCTCATTGGTCACCTTCGAAATCAAAACATCTGCTGCTTTTAAAACTTCCAGTCGAGGAAGATCAAAGAGGAGACGCTTGGCCTGATGCCGGGTCCATCGTTCTTCCGAATCCAATTGGGAGAGTAGTTCACCTACAGACATTTTCGACAAGTCCGGCTGCACCACCGGCGCATGGTTTTTGGAAGTGATTCGCCAAATCCGCCCATGTGATTTGTCCCGCTTCGGATCGGCATAGCTCGCCTGATAGTGACCAATGATCGGATTATACCAATCCGCAAGATACATGGCCCCATCCGGACCCACGCTGACATCAACCGGGCGAAAGGCATTGTTCGATGACTTCAGCAGCTTCGGCAATTGCGTTGTCTTAAATCCCGATCCGGCATCTTCAAAGCGGTGCAGCTCCACAACCGAACCAAAGTATCCTCCAATTAAGGCACAGCCTTGAATCTCTTTGGGAAGAGCTTTCGTGCCAATGATCGCGAGTGAGGTCGTCTTCGGGGAGGTATTAAACAAAGGCCCTACCGAATGATACTGCTCCGGCGAATTGCGATATGAAATACTGGCTTCCGTCTCAGAACCACTTCCACTGGGACTCGCTCCACGCACCAGTCCCGGCACCGACCAATACCCTTGCGGGCGGTCACCGGACTTATGAAAGACCTGCCCGTAGTCATCAAAGGCCACGCCCCAGCAATTCGCCCCGGCCATTCCTCCGCCAAAGAAGCCTTCCAATCTCATCGACTTCGGCCGAAATCGCCAAATCGCCGCACGATCCAATCGGGAAATTCCCCACGGTGTCTCGACTCGTGACATGGCATGCAAACCTTGTGAAAACCACAGACTCCCGTCCGGTCCGTGACAAATGCTATTCACCAATTGATGGGTGTCTCCCACTCCGAAGCCCGATAAGATGACCCGCTTTTCATCCGCCTTTTCATCGCCGTCCGTATCACGAAAGTGAAGAAGCCGATCAAAGTCACAGACATAGACCCCGCCATCTCCAGGCTCAACGCCCTGCACCATGGTCAGCCCTTCCGCAAACTTCCACGATCGATCAGCCCGGCCGTCCTTGTCGGTGTCTTCACAAATTAAGATATAGTCCTGCGGCTTGGAGCTCGCAAGCGACTGCGGATATCCCGGCGAACAGGCGACATACAAACGTCCCTTTTCATCCCAGGAGAACTGGGTTGGGTTAACAACCCCATCGGCTTCCGAAGCGAACAGGTTCACCTCATACCCATCAGCGATCGTAAATGTCTTCAACTGTTCATCCGGACTTAGCGCCTCTCCCTCGGAATGAACCGGAGTAGCTTTAGGAAGACTGAGCGGACCTGTTATCTCACCGAGAGCCAGCCGGTGAATTCGTCCGTCAGCCAACTCGACATACTTCAATTGATCTTCAATGACTCCTTGCAAGGAAGGCAATCCATTGCCGCCCTTACCATACATCTGATTCACCCGATCCCCGTAGGCAAAGGACCAATTTGCCGGCCGCCAGCAATCAAACCACAGTTGATTTTTCTGCACGATGGCCCCTAGCAAGGCATCTCGATTGGAGACTTTCACCTGCGGAACCAAACTTCTGCCAACGATCCGCGCAACTGTGCGCAGGCCCGACTCATGCAAATGAATCCCATCTTCGGTCAGTTTCTTCTCTTGTTTTTTTAAAGGTGTATACAAATCAACGAAGATCGCTCCGCGTTGGTCTGCGATCTTTCGAATCGCTTCTACATACGCCGCGACATCCGCATTCGACTTGGTAAGATCCGGCGCGAATGGTGCCTCCGGCTTTTCAAAGGGCATCGGAGAAAGCAGCACCAATTTCGAAGTCCGCATGGCATACTGGTCAAGCAGCCGATGATACGCGCTTGTAAATTCAGCCAGTCTCCCGACTCCATCCAAGGCTTCCATCTGACCATACTGCGCGATAATCACCGTCGCCCCCATCGCCTTCAATTGCTCTTCCCACGACCCAAAATGCAAATCCCGCCATTGCTGATAGACGGTGTCGGCTTCCCAGGCCATGGACCGAAACCGGGGCTTCGTTTCCTGGAATCCTGTCGCCAGCAACGACTCAAGCTCTCCTGATTTCTGATCCCGAACCAGATTTTCCTGTCCTACAAACACCACCACATCTTCGCCAGTCAGCGTAAACCGCCGATCTTTGAACCCTTCCAGAGAACTTCCAGCGCCTCCCTTGCCCAATCGTTTCAACGGCTCTGGATCAGCCCAAACACACGACACCATCAGGAGAAAAACGGAGACTATTCGAATCAACACATCTGTGATCCTATCAGCCCAATGCCACTCCGCCGAAAGGAAAAATCCCATGCAACAGGATTGGCAGAGGCTTTTAACGAGAGAGAGATCCGGCCTAATGCATCTCCACCGCACAGGATCCCAGTCCGCCACGGAAGTAATTAAACTGCACGTTGGGGTGATCGGCGAGAAGTGACATGGGGACTGCGGAGTCGGCGATGCCTTTCGCGATCATGAGGGCGGTGAGGCGCTGGCCGAGTGGATTGTCGTGAGTCCCGGCCTGCCAGATGGAGACCTTTTCGGCCTGCCATGTTTCGACCGGCCCGACGGTGACAGCGCGGTTGGGAACCATCGTAATATTCCCCCCGCCCGAGGTGCGGGCATTCTGCGCCAAGGTGACCGGGTGCAGCTCGACGATCCGCGTGGTGAGCTGGCGATACTCCTCCGCGGTAGGGGGGGTGTCGGCATACCGACCCTCGCGACGGAGCGGATCATTGAAGGCCCAGTGTTTGATGTCCCCCTGCCCTCCCTGCATGACCGCGCAACGGACTCCGGCGCTCCAGGAGTCGATAAAGGCTTTCGTGTCAGCCTTTGGAAAATGCAGGTTCTCCCCGGGAATGGGGTTCTTGAGATGATCGAAGCAGAGCTCCCGGTCGGCGCGCTCGAAGGAGAGAGGGTGATCGAGCGGCACTTCCCGGCCGTCTTCGCCGATCCATTCATCCATCCCCCAAAAATGGGCGTGAGAAAGATCGAGATTGAGTTCGTTGCAGAGCCGGGCCACCAGAGGCAATTGCTCGGTCGGACCGATGGGACCGCAGATCCCGACCGGGTTGTCGGCGGTAGCCTGCCTCCAGGCATTGATGTATTCGAGCGCTTCACAGAGGTAGAATTCCTCGAGGGTGTCGTAGAAGACGATCTCAAACCCCGGGCGGGAAAGTTGCTGCAAATCGCGTAGAGTCAGCCGGGCGGCGTCCTGAATCAGGTCATCATCGAGAGTGGTGTAGTCCCACCAGTCCGGGGAGATCTTGGAATGTTTACGCATCGTCGGGTGGTCGTTGTTAAAGTTCAGGATAGTTCTGATTGATCAAATAGCGGTCGCCGAGAATCTCGCTTAGCGGATCCTCGTCCTTGGCGGAGTAGCCGAGGTGCAGGTGGCGGCGCCAGCCCTCGGCCTTCTCGAATCGCCCGGAGAGTGAGCCGACCCGTTCTGCCAGCGTGTCGAGAACCTGGAGGTAGGAATTGGCCCCCTGGGAGTGATCGAGCCAGTTCTGCTGGGAAGCATGAGCAGCGAGAGCCTCCCGCTGCCGATCAATGACTGTGGTGCTGTCGGCAAAGGACCCCGCCGTCACCGGTACACGGAGTTGATCACAGAGACCATGCGGCATGGAGTGATACACGAAGACATCCTCCGGGTAGGTGGCGCGAGAGGGTGGGTCGGTCACGAAGTTGGGCATGCCGCTGGTGAAGGCGGCGGTCACCGCCAGCCGACAGGTGTTGGTGTGGTCCTCCATGTAATCCTGCGGCGGGTGGGTAAGAACAATGGACGGCTTCACCTTCCGCACCACCCCGGCGACCTTGCGGAGGGTGGGGAGGTCGTAGAAGATTTCCAAGTCGTCACAGATTGGCGGGTGGAAAGTGGCCCCCAGAATGGTGGCGGCATTTTGGGCCTCCTCCAAGCGAACCCGGCGCGTCTCCTCGACATCCATCTCGACCGATCCGCAGCTCCCGGTGGAGAGGTTGAAGTAGTGGATCTCAAACCCCGCCTCGCGGAGGAGGAGCAGGGTCCCGGCCCCGAAGTACTCGATGTCGTCGGGATGGGCAAAAATAGCGAGAGCGGTGGTGCGCATGATGAACGAATTAAAGTCGGATGGAGCGTCCCTCGGCGGCACTTTGGTCGGCGGCAAAGAGCACCCGGAAGGTTTTGAAGGCTTCCTCATAGCTGGTCAGCGGCATCGCTTCGTCCTTGTCGAGGGCATCGAAGAAGGCCTGAAATTGGTCCTGATAGGGGTGGTCGGCGACATCCCCCGAATCGGCCAGAGCCACGGGCAATTCAGTCCAGGTTTTGTCACGAAGGTGGAGCTTCGAAGAGTAGAGCTTGTTGTCGAGGATACTCCCTTCGCTACCACACAAGTGGGTGTGGAAGTAGTAGGGCTGCAAGCAATCGATCACGCTGGCGCACTTCCCAACCGCCCCGTTCTTGAACTTGATGAGCGTGGTGGTGGTGGTGGGGTATTCATACTCGGTGAAGACCGGGTTCTTCGACTGGGCGCTGTAGGCAGTGACCTCTTCCACCTCCGATCCCATACACAAGAGGAGCGCATCCAGGGCGTGACAACCGGCCGAGAGCAGTGAGCTGCCGCCGTTCTCCCGGGTGGTGTTCCAACGATACTGGCCATACCAGGGACCAATGCCGTGATAGTAGTCGACCTCCCCATAGTGGATCTCGCCAATCATGCCATCGTCGAGGAGCGCCTTGATCGTGGTGAATTGAGAGATAAAGCGCAGTTCGAAGCAGACGCATGACTTCGTGCCGTGCTCTTCGAACGCCGCCTTGATCGCCTCGGCGTCGGCCAGATTCAAGGTGATCGGCTTCTCCAGAATGACATGCTTACCGGCCTCCGCGGCGGCGATCGCTTGCTCCTTGTGCTGGGTCGGGTAGGAGGTGATGTCAACCACGTCGATGGAATCGTCGGCGAGGAGATCCTCCACCTTGTTGTAGACCTTGATCTTCCCTCCGTGTGCAGCGGAAAGGGTGGCGGGATCGAGGTCGCGGGACGAATAAACGGCAGTGACCTTCCCTTGGGTGGTCTTGTTAATGGCTTCGATATGGGCTGTCGCAGCCCAGCCGTAGCCGATCACGCCAACATTGTAGGTTTTACTCATTGTTTAAAATCTACGACTTGTGGCCCCGGATTGAAGCATTCTTTTCGTCTGAAATGCCTCACCTTCTTGTCTGTCCCCTTAAATGGTCGACGGATTCAACTTGGAAGCGCAACGGAAGGTTGGGCAAAGAATATGCCCTACCTTAGCAGCATCCCTTCCTCCTTGACCAGTCTCAGCACTACATCACCACCTTTCTCTGGCCTCTGCTGGCGCTCCCACTTTCCGCCGCAAAGTTCTTTGCCACTCCAGCTCCGTAAACTTCCGGCAGGCGATCAACGATACCAATAAACATCTCAGAGCCCTAATTCACCGGGTTCACCAGAAGCTCGTCGACGAAGAGCCAGGCCTTGCGTCCCTTGGCCGGGTGCCAGTCGGGGATGGTCCCGAGACTTTTGGCATGAACACGGATGTAGCGCGCTTTCACTGGCTTAATTTTAGTCGATAAGGTGATGTTTTTCGTGGCCTCATTGATCGGAATATCATGCTTGATGATCGCGATCGATTGGAAGGCCTTGCCGTCGCCTGAACCGAGGAATTCGATAGTTGCGGGCAGGAAGACACCGGAGGCTGTCACTTGACATGAGGAAAGCCCCAGTTCGTGAATCGCCATTGTTTTGCCAAGGTCAATCGTTGCGATGAGATCCTCGCCCTCAAAGCCAAGCCAATCGGTTTTGAGATCGCTTTCATCACCCATGATGCCATCGACCAGCTCGGCGGAGCCTGTCCCGGGATAGTTTGGGCTGGCCGGAGTTACGAGGGCGACGGGGCGGTTGTTAGCCGAGTGCTTGGCGAGTTTGAACGCGAAAATGGCGTCCACCATCTGCTCTATCTGGTCATCCTTCAAGTAGGGATGGGGCGGCATTTGGTGGATCTCACCCCACACTCCCTTGCTGCCTTTTAGAATCTGCTCCTTCAGGTAGTCTTTCCGCGTCGTAAGGTCTCCATACCTTTCGATGATCGTTTGGAACGATGGCCCAATCAGGGTGTCCTCAGTCTGGTGGCAGGCCGCGCAGTTGTTTTGTCGCATCAGCGCGGTGCCTGGATGTCCGGAAGGCAGCCCTCTGAGGGGGCGCATTGCCACCACTTGATTTCCCGCCAGTCCCCCGTCGATGCGATGGCTGATCCGCAACAAGCTCCCCCCGTTGTTCGGATCCCATCCGCCCTTGCCATATTGCAGGACAAAAAGTTGTCCGTTTTGATTGAACTTCACGTTGGTGGGAGTCTGAAATCGATGGTCCGTGGGAAAGGGTTTGATCGTGACCATCTTTTCATTCTTGTCCAACTCCACCATCTTGACCCAACCTCGTGCGTAATCAGCGATGAACCAGTGATGATCGAATGACTTCGGCAATCCGCCAGCATCAGATGTACGGGATTCGTCGTAGTAATACACCGGTCCGCCAATTGCCGAGGCACCCCCTTGACCCAATGACGGGAAAGTTTTAGATGGAGGGTGGCTATACCAAATCATCGGTTTTTGCGCCGAAGGCAACGCGCTGACGCCCGTGTTTTCCTTCAGATCATTGATGGGCTTCTTTGGATCGAAAGCCCCCGTGACCGTCTTTGTGTCGAAGGCGTAGGTTGGGTAGCTTTCGTTGGGCCCAATGAAGAACGGCCAACCATAAAATCCTGCTTTTTGGGCTTGATTGAATTCGTCGTAACCCAGCGGTAAGAGCTTTTCATCGACGTTCTTCAGGTTCCCACAGTAGTAATCAGCCGGACCATTTTCGCCCCAGTAGAGATGGCTCGTTTTTTGATCAACCGAGATCCGAAACGGGTTACGGAGTCCCATGACATAGATCTCGGGGCGGGTGTTTGGCGTGTCAGGCGGAAAGAGATTGCCGGGCGGAATGGTGTAGCCTCCGTTTTTTCCGGGGCGCACGCGCAGGATCTTTCCGTTCAAGACCGCGCTGTTGGTCGAAGTCCGTGCCGAATACAGGTATTGGGTGTGATCCTGATTATCACCGCTACTGATGTAGAGATTCCCCTTGGGACCAAACGCCAACGAGCCCGCCTCATGAATTCGGTCCTTATCGCGAAGTGAGGGGATCTTTAGAATGATCTGCTCTGTCGCCTTGTTCAAGAGACCGTCTTCATAGCGAAACCGCGACACCAAGTGATCGTGCTTGAGGGACTCACCACCCGGTTGCGTGTAGCACACATAGACCCACTTGTTCGTTTTGAAATTGGGATCAACCGCGATCCCCATGACGCCGGATTCGACATCCCAACTCCATTTCGGCCCCGGCTTGCGGTAATCCACCTCCAGGTGGGCGGCGACGCGGGTGATTCCAGTTGTGAGATCGACGACCTTGATCTTGCCATGGAGCTCGGCAATAAAAACAAGATCGCCGGCGATGGCCATTTCCATCGGGTTCGACAGGTCCATCGCGACAGTCTCCACCGCGAAATCCTTGGACGGAGGAAAGGAGTTCGCCTCGCCGGGAGCCTGCGCTCCTGCGAATGAAATGAGCAGGATAAAGAAAGTCGGGATAAGCAGTCGTAAGTGGTGCATGAACCTCCAAGGAATAGCATCTCTGCCGACCGAGGGCGATGACCAAGACTCGGTGAAGACCGGGGCGACCAAGCCTTGCATACCTCTGGGATCAGTCCAAAGAACGCACTTGTCCGCCTCGGTTGGCGTAGTCGATGCATCCTGTCACAACTGAACAAGGTGGAATTTCTAATTCAAATCCCTGACTTCATCGTCGAAGCCAACCGCTTTGAGCGTGGGAGTGGTGAAATCAAAATGAAGGTAGATTTGTTTAATATCGAGGGCCTCCAGTTCATCAAGCGTGGGGGCGTCAATCCCTTCCTCCAGTCTTGGTTCGAAAAGAAACTCTTCCGTGAAATTATGATGGCCCGGGCGATAGGTTTGCGAAAAATATCCACGAAGTTCGATGGGAGCGGTCGTGAGGCCGGTGATGGTGGTGACCTCCCATTTTTGAAGGGGCGCGGTATATCCGGCAGTTGGGCCGGTGGGCGCAGGTGGCCAGTAGAATTTGATCTCGATATCAGGACCTGATCGCGTTTGATGCTCCCTGGTTTGCAGAGTTGATCCGGGCGGGAGAGGTTGGTTGGTGAAACTTGGAACCAGAATGGCAACCTGTGACGTGGTGGTGGTGAATCCAGTTGGATACTTCCAGGTTAGCTGTGGCTGAGTGAAGTTCGCGTGAAATTCCGCACGAAAATCGCCGGCGGTGCGGATGGGCTGGGTGGCGAGATCCGAAGGGGTGGGAAGCTGGAGTCGAAGTTCAAGATTGGCGCTCCCTCCCTTGAAATCGGGTTCAGTCCAGGAATCAACGGCGTAATCCCGCCCGGAGAATTCGAGAACGGCGAAGTCGGCATTGTTCCAATCCGGGATGGCTCCGGTTTCCTCCTGCACGATTCCTGCGGAATGGTGAAGCCAGTCTGACTTGGTGATGAAACTGGAGCTGACTCCGGCGGAGTCGAGCATGCGGCTGGCCGTTTCGGTCTCGAGGCGAAGTTTGAGATTGTGGTTCGAGAACAAGTCGGCGGCCTCTCCCTGGAAGACTTCAAAGTTTACCGGCCGATTGACGAGAGCGGGAACTTTGGAGCCGGATGATTCGATCTCGGGAACCCGTCGGACTTGCTTGATGATGAGAGATCCGTCGGTGAGTTTCTTAAACTCAAATTCGAGCGTGAAACGATCAAGTTCGGTGGCTGCCTGATATGAAAGGGCTACATCGAGAGCCTTTAAATTCAGACTGTTGTAGTCATCCTGCCAGGTCATGATGGAGAATTGGCCGAGAGGAAGAAGGCTGGATCGTTCCTGAAAGAAGCTATTGCAACTGGTACCGGAGTTATTCTTGTAGCAGTTCGTTTCGACGAACTCGGGGATACTGCTTCCGTCGGGATTCGTGACCGAGACCGCACCCAGCTGGGTCACGATCTCACTGAAGAGGAAGAAGCTATTCCCCGAAGGTTGAAAGCGTCCCGTGATGACCCCGTTGGCGGCTTCGAGCTCATCCGGAAAAGAATGGTGCACCAAAACAGCCATGCCGACCTGGTCCTCGTCAACCCCACGACGGAGTCGTTCGAGATACGCATTGAGGTTGTAGAAGCTGGCGTAAACTTTTCGCATGGCCCTGAAAACGCCACGTTCGTTTTCCTTGGTGGGATCACAGTGAGAAGGACCGTCTTCATCGCCATCGAGATCGTCCTGCAAACAGCCGCTATAGCTATCGTAAAGTCCGGCTCCGACGAATTGATCGGAATCCTCAACGTTGGTGGAGCTCCGGAATCGGAGTTTTTTCAGGGGGTCGAATCCCGCAGTTTGAAGCGCGGAGACGATGCTGATTTTATGACTTTCAGAGAAATCAGCGTCATCCTTGATGAGGTCACGGACAGCCTTGAGATCGGCATCGAGAACAGCGATGTTCGGTGGCCAGGTATGGGCCGCAAGTCTGGCTGCTATGGCCTCACGTAAGGAGTCGCCTTCAATGTCTTGGGCGAGGTAGTGATCCCAAAGGTCAAAGGTGAAGGCGATGGCGTGGGGTGAGGAATCGGGAATGGTTTGGCGCAGCAAGCTGAAGTTGGCGGCCTTCCCTCCAATAGAGCGGATATCGGATAAGTCGGCAGTGGCCACGTCCATGGAAAGGGCACCCGAAATCTCATACGGACTCAGCTCGAGAGGAGGCGTTTGTTTCAGGTCGAGAATGGCGGAGCGGTATTCGGGGTCGACATCTTTGGCTTCGAAGACATCGATCTCGCACTCTCCGAAATATTGAGAGGCACCGCGAAGGACGACATCCTCGCCGATAAGAGTGAGAGCGGCCTCGACCTCCGCCTCGTCCGAGAGGTAGACAAAGGGCACCCCATAGGAACGGGCGAGGAGTGCAACGTGGGAGTTGGGCGTGCCCGGCGTGGTCGAAATAATACCGGCAAGGTATGGGACCTCGGCAGGAACGCCGTCGGTGATGAGAATGTCAGTGCTCAAAAGGGCCCCGGTGCGAAAGGCTTCATCGATCTCTGCTCCCGGAACGAAGACCAAGCGTCCAAGAGCCCAACCGGATGAGTAGCAGGCATCGGAATTCTGCCAACGGGCGATGGAGCCGAGATTGATGCCGTGGCCCTGGAAGTAGTCAGCACTCTCACGAGCGCTCTCAGCTTGCTCGAAGGTGGGGAAATAAAGCCCGGACCAATCTTCGGGCCGTTCAACAACAGCGTCCACAAGTTGGTAGAGATAACGGAGCATCTCGGGCGGGTAGGAGTTCCGCCCCACGAATTCGATCGCGAATTCCTTATGGGCCGGTGCGAAAAGGAGAGCCCCTAAAACGACTTCCTGATTCGGGGGATAAAGAGAGAGGGCGTTAAAATCATCAAGGGCGATCCCGGAGTATGGTCCAAGGCGATCGTTTGCGAAGTTGTAGTGAAACTGATACTGACTGCCATCCTGGAAATAGACGCTTGGAGTGTTGCCAAGAACGATTGAAAACTTGATCCAGCGAATCTCGGTTTGCCCGAATCCCGTTAGAACCGGATCCGAACGAAAGGGATCATCTGGCAGTGCTACGTTATTTTTCCACGAAGAATGGGATGAAATTGGAACAAGGAGATTTTGACCAACCCGATAGAATCCTCGAGCCCGATCAAGGGCATCGGTATCAACATACTGCCAGGGCAGGGTTGGATTTCCGGCAACCGGAAACCAGGTTTTGGCGTCGTGACTGAATTGAAGATGGTAGTTGGAGTCGCCCGTTGAAGTCCCATCCATTTCCAGACGGCGCCCTCCGGATGCGAGATCCTCCTGGATCTCGATGGTTTGTGACAAGGCCGGGAGAGTGAATCCACAAAGCAGGGGAATCATGAGGAAAATGATTTTCATCGGGTTCTCAATGAATCTTGTGGCAACACGAGAGTCAATCGAAGAGTCCGTTGCACTTTTTCTCGCGCGCTCACCCTGAGCCGTTCCATTATCGCATGCATCGGTCGGAAACCGGCATAAAAGGAAGACGTCAATCGCATTCGAAACGAAGTGTGGGTAAAAAAAGTGAACCCTGAATCCCGTTTGCCCCATTCATCTCTGAAATCCATGCAGATCATTGAACCGACAGAGACCATCGAGAGAGAGCTCATCAGCCGCGCGAAGAAGGGCGATGTGGAGGCTTTTTCCAGTTTGATGGAAGGAATGCAAGCACGGCTATTGGCTCAGGCAATTGTGTTTTGCAGCGATCCCGATCTGGCTCGCGATCTGGTGCAGGAAACGATGATCGCGGCGTGGAAGAGTCTCAAGCGCTACGACGGATCGTGCCAATTGTTTACCTGGCTGTATGTCATTTTACAGCGTCAGCACGGGCGGGCGAGAGGATGGTTTTCACGGCGGCTCCCATCACCCACGGCGGAGCAGATTCTGGCTGGTTCCAAGCACGAAGCCACTGCGGTTACTGAGAATTCAGAAATCGGTGCCGATGAGTCCGAGATCCTCCGTGCCATCGTCGCGACCCTCCCGCCCAAGCATCGGGAGGTGATTCGACTGCGATTCTACGCCGATGCGAGTGAAGCCGAAACGGCCGGCGCGTTGGGAATTTCGATCGGCACGGTGAAGAGTCGGCTGCACCACGCTTTGAAAAAACTGCAAGGGATGAGAGAAAAACTGAACCTCTTGCGGACCGGAGATCATTAAACAACAGACACAAGGATGAAAGACGACAAGCAAGATCTGGCCAAACTGCTCCAATGCGATGCCAGGAAAATCCGCGAGACCGAGGGCTTTGACCCCAGGCTGCACCAAGACACGATGCGGAAAATCCGCCAGATCGAGTCGGGTGACAATCGTGAGCGGAGCTTCTCCTGGTCTCCGCTGAAAGTGTCCGCGACTGCTGCCATTGCCGTAATCGCTTGCGTATGGGCAGTGTGGCCGGGTCAGTCCCCCGTGCAACCCGAGGTTCATCCCGGTCCGAAAATCGTCCTCGCTTCATCCCCGACTCCCGGTTCGGCGCTCGCTTATCGACAGGCGCTTATGGAAGGCGAAGAGGCTCTGCTGACGATGTTGGACCGGGATGCCCGCCTCGTCCTTCCGAGGTCATCTGCCGTGTTTCAATCGAAACGCTAGCTCGCGAACGACTTTTATGAACTCCCCAACCATTACCCATATCACTTTTATGAACTCCTCAATCAAATCCTCCATTCTCGCCATCTTCTGTTGTGTGTCCTCCCTGGCGGCAGCGGCCGATGCCCTGAGTTCACGGAATACAAACCCGGCTCTGCTCTATTGGCAGGCGGCCGCAGAGCTTCCTCCCTTGAGCGATGCGCAAGCCAAACAGTTGCGTGAAGTCGCTGGTGGCAAGGTCGATTTCAAGGCAGAGCTTATCGAAGAGTTGAACTTCGAGTGGACCGTGAAATTCCTGCGTAAAGCGGTCGCTTCCGAGGCCCCCTGCGAGTGGGGTCTTGCCTTGGAAGAAGGGATAGAGGCACCTACCCCTCACCTGGCTAAGATGCGCGAGTTTTCGACAATGGCTCTGGTCCTCGCCGAGGCGAAATTTGCCAAGGGTGAGACGACTGCGGGGATCGATCTTCTTTTGATGGCTCATCACATCGCACGCGATGCCGATGCTGCGCCTTCCCTGATCAGCAATGTCATCCAGAATGTCTTGGAGCGTAGGACGATCGCGACTGCGGCACGCCACTGCATGAGTTGGGATGCGGCCGGGCGGGAGGACTACGCCCGGCGCCTGACCTTGCTGCCAGACCTCAATCCCTTGCCCAACGCCTTTGCGACGGAACTCGTGTGGATCGGTGCTTGGGAGAAAGAACTCGAAGAAAATTTTGATCAAGCGAGGAAGAAGTTTGGGCTCGTTGCCAGCAGCGAGAAAAGTGATCCGTTCAGGAGTCCCGAGCTCATCAAGGAGATGCTTGAAACTTATCACAAGATGCATGAGAGAGGCATGGTCATCTTGGCGCTGGAGGGCGAAGCACGACGCCTTGCCGTTGCTGAATTCGAGAAAGATATGGAAGCGGATCTCACAGCCAAAAAGAGGCTGCCAAAGAACATCCTGGTGGCACTGGCGATGCCAGCTCTGAGCAACATGGTCCGCGGCGAGGATCAGAGCGCCATCGCACAGGCGATGTTGAAATCCGCACTCGTGCACGGTCCTGAGATCAGTGAGAAAGACCTGGAAGGTCAGCCTTTCAAACTGGTCCGGAAGGAAGGCGGCTGGGAGTTGAGTTCAAACGAGCTGGAATTTGTTCTCGAGTTCGGAAGGTAGTCATTTGAATTTTGATTCCGGGCATTTCGTGAGAAACGCTGCCTGGAATCTCCTCGTTTGGATTAATCTTGTCCGGTTCCGGTTCTTGAACATTCTGCTGACAATATTGCGTAAAACGGCGCAATACTGAAAGCAATGAACACTGTTGAAAACCCAATCCCGTCTCCGCCACCTGGCAGTCACATCTTGTCGGAGCGTCGTGGTGAGACCTTTGTGATTTCAGGAAGTTCTCGAGGGATTCCTTTGAGATTATATTCTCCAAGAGATTTGGGGATCATGGAGAAGACACTGAGAATCAAGGCGAAACTGAGTTCAAAGCCATCAGAGGGGAATGTAGGCGATCTTTTAGCTCAGCAGGTTTTTGATTGGTCGATTGAGATCTCAAAAGGTCGTGTCACTTTTTCAAGTGATGCCTTGCCGGACGATTACCTTTTCACTCTGCGAGATGTCAGACGGCTTTTTCAAGCGCCCGAGGGATACTTCGCAGTGGAGCTTTCTCATCTCGACGGAGATCAGTATAAGAGCCAGGTTCTGACCGGGAATCCCGGGGCTGATGACGCCGCGTGGTTGCACGGATCGCTCATTCAGCTGTTTGACCTCGATCAAGATGGAGTTGCGAAACCTCAAGTTCAGGGGGAATTCAAATCACCTCCCACAGAGAGCTTTAAGCTCGTCGAGCAAGCGGGAGGATCTCGCGTGGAGATTCAACATCATACCAAAGTGCTCCACCGCGTCCTGCCCTTGGCCATCGGGGGGATTGTTTTAACGCTGTCTCTTATACACATCTCCGAGCCCACGAGACCGAGGCTGATCTC
>CAJXVQ010000025.1 GCA_913060685.1 uncultured Verrucomicrobiales bacterium | reverse complement strand
CTACACAGAGTAGATCGTCGGCAGCGTCAGATGTGTATAAGAGACAGGCGTGGGAGAGAACGGAGGCATAGATTTGATCGGCACGGTCGAGGTTGCGGAAGCGCCATTCGTATTTGGGAATGGTGTGGAAAGGAGTGTGGGGCTCGTGAAGCCAGACGTTGATGAAGAAGGGTTTTTCTTCCTTGGTGCTCCTGGCAATGAAGGCGGAAGCGCGTTTGGAATCCTCGAACCAGGGCATTTGCTCGCCGGCGCAGTTGAAGGCCCCGTATTCGTCAAATCCGTAGGACGCAGGAGTGGGCGAGTCGGGGATCATGTCATTGGCGAGGTGCCACTTGCCGTAGTGGGCGGTGCGGTAGCCGGCGGATTGCAGGATACGGGAGAGGAGGGGTGCTTTGGGATCAAGCCAATCGGGCATGCCGCGTTTGGCATTACTGGGGACCCAGGCAAAGTGACCATCGATGTTGTAGCGTGCCGGAAAATGGCCGGTCATGACGGCGGTGCGACTGGGCGAACAGACTCCGCTGGCAACGGTGAAGCGGTGGAAGTCGGTGCCTTCGCGGGCGAGGCGATCGATGTTCGGTGTTTTGACGTAAGGGTGGCCGTGACAGCTGAGATCGCCCCAGCCCCAGTCATCGGCGAAGAGGAAGAGGATGTTGGGTTGATCGGAAGCTTGGATCTTCGGCAAGCCGAGGATCAGGGTTGCTAGAAAAATAAGGATCGTTTTCATGATGGGAGGAGTGGATCACAAAAGGGGCGGTTCCGCCATCCCACTTGGCGTATTGAAGGCCCGGCTCCGGAAGTCGGCCGGGGAGTCGGGTTCGGAAAACTTCCGCCATAAGACAGCGGCGGTTTCTTGCGTCACCTCGCGGGTGACGACGAGTGAGCGCAAAAGACCGCGAAGAGCTTCTTCGTGCTCAATAGAGAGTCGAAGGAAGTCCTCGTTGCGGTCCTGAGAGTGGGCGTCCATACCCCAACTCTCCGGGGATGGACTTCATTTGCCGAAATAATTTTTACTTTTTTTCGGCGACCGGGAATCCCCGGAACTAGGAGGAGTGTTCCTGGATCATCTTCAGGAGTTCATCTTTGAGGGCGAGTCGCTTGACCTTTTGCACCTGGGTGTATTTGTCGGACGGGGTTTCGATGTTTTCCTCGATGCGATGAACTTCTTTGTCAGTCTCGTGATATTGCTCAAAGAGCCTGGCGAAATGAGCGTCGTTCATCTTGAGGTGATGGATGGCGTCTTTGTGCTCGGGCAGTTCGTGGAGGAGGTCGTGTTTTTCGATGGGCATGTTGGTTTATTGGGTTTTCTGATGAAGGTATAACGGCTCTTGAGGTGGGCTGCTATGCATCAATCTCGCTTTGCTGGGCATGTGTTGCGGTGCTTTGGGCAAAATAAAAAAGGACACTTCCAACGAAGTGTCCTTTCTGAAATGAACCGTCTGGAAACGTCCTATTTTTTGCGCCGTAAGAGGAGCGGGAGGGAGAGAAGAACCAAGAGTCCTGTCGTAGGTTCGGGGACGGCCAGGAGTTGTGGGCCTTCGGCATTGAGATCGGTGAGAGAAACGTTGGCGTCATCGTAAATTTTGACGTTCGCCATTTCCATTTCGTAAAGGGAATCACTATTGCGATTCACTCCGAGTCTAAAGTATTGGAGACCGCCCGGATTCATGTTTGCGGTTCCCAGAGATTGTAGGGGGGTGGTTTCCGTGCCAAGCCAGAGATCCGCGGTGCTGCCGCCTGTTTTTCTTGCGACGATTTGGTTCCAGACATCAGGTATTATCGCAGGCTCTCCGGCGTCACCATTGGTAATGGCGGGAAATCCGCTTGTGGCCGAAACCAGGCGAACAATTCCTCCATTGACGTCGATCTGCCAGGAGAAATTATTGGGGTTGTTGACGACATTGTTGCTAAAGATTCCCTGGAAACTCCCTTGGTCCACGGTGCCGGTCTTGAACCAGATGGAGACCGTGAAGGCCCCGGCCCCCGCGCCCGACCGGTCCAGCTCAAGGTAGTCGGCGTCCGCGCCGGTTTCGCCTGGAAAAGAGGCGGATCCCTGTGGAGTGGTTGTGATGATGTTCGCCCCCTGATTGATCAGAGTGAGAGTCTCGGCGGGTCCGACTTCATTGTTGGTCAAGATCCCATCGGTGAAATCGTAATGAGCAAGAAGGGCTGCTTGAATTGGTAAAGCCAATCCAACCAAGGTCGTGATGGTTAAGGTGCGCGTCATCGTTCTGGGATTATGCAATTACAAGCAATCCAGTCGAGTGAATAACAGGATTGGCGTGGATGAAAGTCCTTGAAAGCAATTCACATCGACGAAAAATTCCCGAAACTTCAAGTGTCGTTCCAGAGTGATGGAGTGGATCCTTTTGCAATTATTCCTCGCCGCCGTCGCTATTGTCGGCCGTTTCCTTAATGTCTTGCAGGGCTTCGATGAAGTCTCCAAGGATTTCGGCCGGGACCATAATCGTGTCACGGTTGCCGCTGACATCCTCGGTGATTTTAACGACGCGTCCGCGTGCGTTCTCTTTGAGATCGAGAAAAAAGATTTTACGATCAGCGAGGATCTTCTCGGTATGTAGTACTTCCTGATTCATGGACATCTTGCAGCGAGATTTCACCTCTCATCCGCTAAAGTCAACGTGAAATTTAGTCAGAGAAACTGTGAGAACCCACAAAAGAGTCGGGAGTTTTCCGGGGGAAGGTCGGGAGCGGGGTCGTTATGATCAAGGAAACGAGTGCAGGTGGCGAAGAATTCTTCCTTCGTTTTGACTCTCCGGATCTCGTGCTCGAACGCTTCATGAAACCCCTGCACGATGTAGACGAGGTATTTCTTCATTTTCTGAACGTGCTTACTCTCAACGAATTCCGGGATCTCCTTCGCGGTCTCCTCATAAAGGAGACCGATGTATTCCATGACCATTTTCGCGGTCACGAGAGGGATGTTTTTTTCGTCGAAAGCTGCTCGTAATTGGTCAAAAATCCACGGATTACGGATGGCTCCGCGGCCGATCATGAGTCCGGCGGCTCCGGTGGTTTTGAGATAGGTGAGTCCGGATTGGCAGTTCACGACATTGCCATTGGCGATGACCGGGCAGGGGAGAGTCTTTACAGCTTGGGCAACGCGGTCTTCGTGAACCGGTGTCTGGTAACGTTCCTTCACGGTGCGTCCGTGGATGGTGAGGAGGTCGATGGCGTGCTTTGAGAAGATTTCCAGAAGTTGGTCAAATTCCTCTGCTGATTCAAAGCCGATCCGGGTTTTCACGGTGAAGGGCAAATCTCCACAGGCGTCGCGGAGACGGCCGAGAAGAAGGTCGACCTGTTCCGGCAGACGAAGAAGGCCTCCTCCGGCATTTTTGCGATAAACAACGGGCGCGGGGCAGCCGAGATTGAGATCAACTCCGGCAATGGGGTGCTTCTTGAGCTCACCGACGGTCCGCACCAATTCATCGCCATCCTGACCGATCATCTGGGCGATGATGGGCCGTCCGGTTGGGTTCTCGGTAATGGAGCGGAGGAGGTAAGGATCGAGACGCGAGTGAATGTGAACCCGAAAATACTCGGTGACATAAAGATCGGCGCCACCAAAGGCGGCCATGGTCCGGAGAAAGGGGAGGTCCGTGACGTCCTGCATGGGAGCCAGGAGGAGAGCGGGTCGTGAAGTTGGGAGCACGGAGAAAGTGGTTTAGAATGTCGCCTGGGTCGCGAGTTCTTTTTGTGATTTGAAGCGGAGGCTTCTTTTTGCGTAGCGATGCTGGCGGATGTCGACAATGAGCATGCTGCGGTCTGGCAGGATGTGTTTCCAGGCTTCGGTGGGCATGTCGGAGATGAGGACGAGGGCTTGGTCGGGAGTGGTGGCCTCAATTTCGGCGATGACGTCGTGGGCCTCGGTGTGATCGGAGCGGTTCGCCCGGGCGAGCAGGGTGAGGGCTTCGCTCCATGATTCCGAGTGGAAGGTGGGTTGGGATTTCCATGATAGAAAATCCGCGCGCAGGGTGGCCGGGACCCCGATGCCCCGGAGGTGGCGAAGGGTACCGCAAACGAGTGAGAGGGAGCGTTCAAAAAGGTCGGTGCGAATGAGGGTGTTGTCTGTTCCGAAGCTATGGTAAATCACGACTGCCTGCCTCGGTCGAAGTCCGGGCGGATCGTATTCACGGACTCTGGGATTCCGGCCTCGGGCGATGGAGCGGATGGTTGAGGGCCAGTGGATTTGCTTGGCGCGATCACCGGGTTGATAGGGACGGAGTCCTCGTGGTTCTCCCGGGGCATCGCCCGCTTGGTGCCCCTCGCCATTCCAGGCATCATCGAATTCACCGGTGGCGAAGAACTCCCTCGGGACGAGTGGTTTTGGAAAGACGAGGATTTCGTGTTCGACTTCCAATTTTCTTTGAAAGCGAAAGAGGCTGAGTGGGAAGGTGGACTTCAGGATGCAAGGGTGTTGCGAGATGGCACCCCGGGTTGGGATGGAGCCGCGGAGTTTGCTGGTGGCTGAGGAACGGGCCGCGGTCCAAGAGGAGTGGGTGTCAATCTTCACGGACTTGGAAAGCTGCAACTCGAGGTCGGTGCTGCAGGCATCGAAGAGACTTCGTCGATTGAACTGGGTCATCCGTAGGTCGAACGGAGTATCGGCGAAGACTCGGCGCGGGGCCGTCAGCTGCAATTGAATTCCCCGGAGGTTCCATTTGCCGAACACGAGGACGATAAGGGTGAGGAGGATTCCCGCCATTCCAAGTGCAATGAGCACGCCATCGATGCGCAGAAGTCCAGCCACGGTCATGGCAAACGAAGCTCCGATAAAAAATGCGCCTCGTGGAGTGATCGTCACCTCCCCAGTCTCAACAAATGCGGGCCTTGGTCCAGTCTGCATCGTGAGCAAGCCGGGTAAAGTGGGGGGATGCTTTTTGTGTGACGATCGGCAGAGGGATTCAAGTTCTGCGGTTTCTTGATTTCATGCAATTGCCGCACTACTTTTCTTTTCTAATGAGTGAAGGAGGGAAACGGGCAATGGAAGCGATGCTAAAAAAGATCGGATTGACCGCTTTGAGTGCCGGACTTGGGGTGCTCGTCTTTGAGCCCTTCGCATGGTGGCCGCTGGCGTTGGTCGCCTGGATCCCATTTCTCTACGTCTTGAAGGATGCCTCACCTCGCGCCGCTTTCTATTTGGGGCTTTTCCACGGGCTCCTGCTTTTTGGGGGAACGCTTTCGTGGATGTGGACTATTTTTGGCAGGGCTTCGATTGCCTTGTGGGCCATTGTTGCGATGTTCACCGCGATTACGGCCCTGCTTATTGTAAGGCTTCCCACGAAGTCGAGGTGGCAGGGAGCCGTTTTGGCCGCCGCCGTTTGGGCGGGCGTGGAATTTTTCCGGGCAGAAATTTTCACGCTGACCTTCCCGTGGATCACGCCCGGGACCGGGGTGCCTCCCAACTGGATCACGCCGATCGTTGGGGTTTACGGGGTTACTTTCCTGATCGTTTTGGGCAATGCCCTTCTTTTGACCCGGTGGAAACAGGGTCTCGCGATCTTGCTTTTATTGGTTCCTGCGGTGCTGACATTTCCAGGTGTCCCGGAGCCTGATGATCAGATCAGGGTGGGCTTGGTTCAGGATGAGTCTGCGATGATTCGACAACTGAAGGCTTCTTCCGAGCCCTTGCTTGGCAAGGTCGATGCGGTGGTTTGGCCGGAATACTCGTTGGGGAGATTTGAGGAATCCACCCTGGAAGTTGGCAAAGCAATAGCGGCCCAAACCGGGCTCTTTGTGGCCAGCGGGCTCGAGGAGATCGATGGACAGGATCACAACACCGCCTTCGTGATTTCAACGGCTGGAATCGAGGGCCGACACGTGAAGAATCATCCGGTTCATTTCTTCGCCGATGGGGTCGCGGGAACGGTCGCGGAGCCGGTGGCCACTCAACTTGGGAAAGTGGGAACTCCGGTGTGCTTCGATTGTGATCATCAGGATGTCATCCGAAAAATGACGGCGAAGGGCGCGGAGTTTTTCCTCATTCCAAGTCTGGATAAGATTGAATGGTCCGCCCGTCAGCACGAGCAGCACGGGGTGTTATTTCAGCATCGGGCTGCCGAGAATGGCCGATGGCTGGCGGTGGCATCGAGTTCGGGAGTGACACAGATCATTGATCCGCGAGGACAGGTCAGGGCACGCTTGCCGCTGATGGACGAGGGGGTTTTGGTGGGAGAGATCGGTCGAACAGATCACCGAACCATTTTTCAGCGGGGCGGATGGTTGCTCGGGCCGGCCATGATGTGGGTGACCGGAGCTGCCATGTTGTGGCTGGTATGGCGGAAGTACTCGAAATCAGCGCCGAAGCAAGTTCCGGACTTGCCAAGGTAGGTTGTCTGTCGAAGACTCCGCTCGCTTTCAGAAATGAGAGGCCTCCGTGGCGGAATTGGTAGACGCTGTGGATTTAAAATCCATTGATCCTAGATCGTGCGGGTTCGATTCCCGCCGGAGGTATTATTTTTCTACCCGGTGATCCTGCCGGATGACTTCGAGATCGGACTCTGATCTTGTGGAGCCCGTCGCAAATCGGGATGATTCTCCGCTCATTCGTTTTGGAGACCTCCCGGGGGATGGTGATGATCCTCCCGGGTAAATCGATATTCTCCCAGCCAAGTGCGGCCTTGTCACTGTCCCGATGCGGATAAAGCTCCTCATTCCTGACTCCTGCCCATGCGGATATCGCGAGCCACGGAAGAAACTCGGGATGAACCGCGGCGAGCATGGCCGCGAGCTCCTCTCGGTCGAGCGTGGTCGGTGCCGACTTTATCTCGATCGGTCTCGCCATTTTTTCTGCTTCCGTAGTTTGATCCGGGAGAAGCCCTTGAACCCGGCACCCACGGAAAAACGTGACAGTGGCGGCGCGAATTTGAACTTTCGTCGACGGCTTCCGGGTTCCAGCCGATAGCCAGGAAGCAGAATGCCATTCTGAACTAAATTTCTATGTTCACCATTATTCGCCCAGCGCGGAAGAAATACCGATTCCGGAATCGGAATGTGACAATCGACGAGGCGTTGATGATGACAGGGCTCACGGTCACGGTTTCGGTTGTGAGGAGCCGGCTGAAGAACGGATGGAGGTTCGAGGATGCGGTGACGAAAGCTGTGACCTCGAAGAAGGCCGCTGGTTCAGGCGGCGGGGGTTAAAATCTACTGCCTACCCGACGCTACATTCTAGATCGGTTTCTTCGAAGCGCGACAACAGCTCCCATCAAAACCAACAGAGTCGAAACCGAAGGTTCGGGAATTACTTCAAAACCAGCCGAGATGGACCCAATACCGAATGACTCATGTGGACCCGCGCCAATGTCTCCATCCCCCCCGAAACCACTAAACCGAATTTCCACCGAAGATGTATCAGAAAGAATGTCAAAAAAATCCAACCCGAATGTCCCACTCGCCACTTGCTGGGAAACATTTCCTCCGATGGATAGAAAATCGACCAAAACCGCGCTGGGGCCACTAGAAGGATCAGTTGCAACACCATACCATATATTTGTCATTCGAATTTGCTGACCAGGCTCCGCAAATAATTGAAATGAAAAGTAATCGCCATCGGAATAGCTCTCCATCCACAATGTCTGGTCAGCAACATTTCCAGGATGGGTAACATTTGGAGGATTTGCTGTTAGGGACGTCACCGTTGGGACTCCCATCGGTGCAGGAAGGCCACCACCTTCATTCGAGATAAGAGGCTCCTCAGAAGCGAAACCGAAATTGACATTGAACAATACCACAGCCTTGCCTTCCACGATGATTACTAGTGACAGAAGGAATACGAGGCGATTCATTTTTGTAGAGCAGTTTTATTATGCGGGGGGGCTGCCTTTCACTTTGTTACTCGGGGGTTCCGGGTAACTCCGCTGGCAAGGTGACTTTTAGTTATCTGTCTCCCGCTCCCGATCATTTTAACTTTTAGCAAGTCGATGATGGTAATCCAAGGCCTTCTTTCCTGTGATGGTGACGCGAGGTGATATCACTGTCTCGACTGTGAGGATCCGGCTGAAGATGGGGTGAGAAAGTGTTTTCGGCAAACTGAGCATGAACCTCCTCTGATTTAAAATATGATCTTTATTTATTCTTCCGTTTGGAAGACTATTGACTTCTTTTCTTTGATTTGTTACTCGATTTTTCAAATGAGCAAAACAATTATACTCGTCCACGGTCGAAGCTGGAAACCAAAAAAGTCGGATTTGGAGTCAATTTGGACCGAAGCCCTGAGATCTGGTATTGCTAGAGATTTTCCAAACAAGCTTACCGCTTTTGATAAAGTGAATCTCTCTTTTGTTTACTATGGTGACCTTTCGAATCAGCTCCTTAAGTCAAAAGGGGGAACTCAACCACCGAGTAGCACTGCCGCTCGTAAGAAGGCGCTGGAACAGCTAAAGCAAATCCCGGCCAATGGATTCACAAAGTCCGCATATAGAAAAATTCCAGGAAAAGAATCTTTTAAAGAAGGTGTAGCCGATGCATTGGCCCCAGTGTTAGGTTTTTTTCACCTCACGGATAATCTGGTTGAAAAAGTAGCCCCAGATATGCGCGACTATTGGAACGATGACAGCGAGTTTGGGTCAACTTGTCGGAGTCGCATGACTCCGCACCTCAAAGACGCCTTTGATCGTAATGACTCCATCTGCGTGATCAGCCACAGCTTGGGAACCATGATCAGTTACGATTCGCTCTGGAAATTTTCCAGATCCTTTGACTACCCTGAATACCATTCAAAGAAAATCGATCTCTTCATAACTACAGGTAGTCCTCTTGGTGACGAAACGGTTAAGAGGAAGCTCAAGGGGGCGAAGGCCAAGAAAGAACGTAGGTATCCGAAAAGCATCAAAAATTGGCTAAATGTCGCCGCTGAGGATGATTACATCTCTCATGATCAGAAAATAGCCGGAGATTTTCGGAATATGAAAAAGTACGGACTCGTCAAAACTCTGGTAGATAAAAGGGTCTATAATTTGTCTTATCCAAATGGAAAATCGAATCCTCACCATAGCTCAGGTTATCTTATTCATCCGAACGTCTCTAAAGCAGTCTCAGCATGGCTCTAGGGTTATTTTGATACGCTTTTTTCCTCCCTGATTTTGAATCGGACAGGACATCTGCTGAAAGTGGAGGATGGTCTAGACTGTTGAGAGCTTTTTGGAGTCATGCAAATCGACTTCAGAAACAACTTCGAACAGCTCGGGCGGCAGATCGTCAAGAACAGCCCGGAGGCAATCGAGCATGCTGCTCAGTCCTCGATCAACCGTACCGCAGCCACGCTGCGAACTCAGACCCGCCGTAACATAGCCGAGGAGGTGCAACCGCACCGAGGAGACCAAGGATCGATAGGGAAGCTGATCCTGATCCGCAAGGCCACGGGAAGAGGAGAGGGGAGCCAGACGGCCAACATCGACTTCTCAGAGCTTGGTGTTCCTGTGGAGGCCACGAAGAAGGCCAGCATCCGGAAGATCAGGGGGAAGGCCGGACGGTATCGAGTGCGGGTCAAGGGCCAATCTCTCGTCAAGGCCTTCAAGGTCGGCGACTCATCGAAGCCGCTCTTCATTCGAAGCAAGGGGAAGCTCAAGCGGCTCTACTCGGACACGTTGATTCAGGAGGCCACGAAGTCGGGCGTCTTCGACAAGTTGGCCGTGGCCGCACCGGGGATCTTCATTCCTCAGTTCGTGCGGTTGGTCGATATCTTCGATGGGTTTCAAGCAGTCGAACAGCAGCGGGAGGAATCGGCAGGGTGTTCTAAATGATCCTTGTTCTCATGATATTCCACCGTGTTGATTTCTTCGTCGAAGTGTTAGCGGCAACCAGCCCAAAAGCCCCACAGAAAGAACGATAGATGGTTCAGGAACTCGAGCCTGAGCAATCAGCGCCGCCCCTTCAGGTATGCTCATATTGAAGCCATCATGGTGCGCTAGGCGCTTGATTCACAAATTACGGTAGCTAAGGTGAAATCTCCACTTGCAGGAGAAGTGTCGACAATCCTCAAAACATAAATATTCCATGAAAGCGTCAACTTTCACCATCGCGTGTATTGTCGTGCCATTGCTCGCGGTGTCATGCTCCATCCCCGCGGTCATTCTCGACGGACGAGATCCAGAAGGCGTCCAGCGCGGCAGTCCGCATCGCGTCGACGAAGCCCGCATTGAAGATCGAACGATTTTCGTGGATATCATATGTGGGGATTTTGACAGCAAGCCTCGTGATTTCCGGCTTTTTATGACCCCTGAAAACTTTCAGGGAAGTAAGCCTCGTCACGCTAGCCTCTTGCTTACTTATGATAACGGGGGAGGGAGACTGCTCGATGGATGCAATCGGATGACACTCCGGTTCGATCTGTCGCCAGTTCTTGATCGCTATAGGAAGCAGTATGGTGGGGAAGATGAGATTATCCTGAAGTTTAGCGGAAGCAAAACAGTTGTGCGCTACTCCCCATAAAACAGTTCAATAATACAAAGTTTTTCCCTAAACCACAGGTTCTAACACGTTGAGGCGGTTTCGATTCCCGCCGGGTGTTTTCCTATAGATGATGAGTTGCAGAGGTGCTGCAACTGTCCTGAGAGAGATTGGTCTTCAGGTGTTTGGAACTTGATTGAGAGGCCAGCTCATTTATGTCTGCGATTTTGTGGCCACGGAAGGACCGACAATAGACCAGGAGATGGAAACAATCTCTCGCCGAGATTGAGAGCGGGGCTCCAAGAGTG
This sequence comes from uncultured Verrucomicrobiales bacterium, assembly GCA_913060685.1. Taxonomy (GTDB): domain Bacteria; phylum Verrucomicrobiota; class Verrucomicrobiia; order Verrucomicrobiales; family Akkermansiaceae; genus SW10. The sequence continues at coordinate 13,739 of CAJXVQ010000025.1, read as the reverse complement.
ATTCACCCACGTTTATTGAACGCCGCCATGGGGATTGGGAAAGGGGGGTGGGATTCAGCAACAACGCAAATTCACTGACCAAAGCGAATAAGGGGGGGGCGAGGTGCTGAATCCCTTTTTTCCAGTAAGAAAAAATTTTAAGTTCAGACTAGGATGGAATTGGGGTCTGGTTGTGAAATTTATGGAGTGGGCTGATGCCGCAGAATGGTTTTTTACGAATGAGGATCTTCCGGTCGAAGCTCCTCTATTCATAGAAGAACGGTGTGGGGACATTTGTTACCGAAAGATTCGTTTTTTTTTATTTTTGGGAATGCCTGGGGGAATCAGATTGCAGAGAGAGCGCGAGAGTTTAGAGTCCCGAGCGTGGAAAACGCTGATTCGAGTTCTTTGAGCAATGGCTCTGATGGGAGTTTCCCAAGAACTCAATGGAGCATGGTCATTGCGGCAGGGGGCTCGGGAGATCTTGGGCCTCAAGCTCTCTCTGATCTCTGTGAGATTTACTGGTATCCGATCTACTCATTTCTACGGCGTAGTTATTCGGATGCTGATGCCAAGGATTTGACTCAAGGTTTCTTTGAAAGCCTGATTCGCCGGGATGATCTCGCGAAGCTGACGACGGAAAGAGGGAAGTTTAGAACCTATCTCCTGAGTGCTTTGAAAAATTTTCAGTGCAATGCCTGGAGACGGGAGAATGCGATGAAGAGAGGTGGTGATGTGCAGATCGTCTCGATTAATTTTACAGATGCCGATGAGGTTTACCGGAGTGAGCCGTCAGATTCGATGAGTCCGGATGTGCTTTTTGAGGCTCGCTTTGCCTATGCCCTCTTTGAAAGATCGATTGAGCGCTTGAAAGTCTACTACCGGGGGAAGCGAAAAGATGATCTGCTTGAAGAACTCCTCCCGTTCATTTCTCCAAATGCCGGGGAAAGGTCCTACTCCGAGGTCTCCAAAAACCTTGGGTGCAGCGAAGGTGCTGCCCGGAAGGCGGCGCATGATATCCGCAATAAACTCAAGGAGTGTTTTCGTGCTGAGGTTTTCGAGACCGTCGGAGATTTTTCCAAAGTTGATGATGAAATTCGTTATCTCATATCGATCCTGGGATCCCACTGGCCGGCGTCGGCTTAGTGTGTTGTTTGGAAATCTCCGTCCATCCAGGTTTTGAGAGCGCCTCGCTCTTGTTTTTTGGCGGAGGAGGCAATCAACAGTGAGAAGGCATCACGTCGAATGATGGTAGGGGGACCTGCTTGAAAGTCTGGCGAAATGGGAGCTTCAGAAAGTTGTTCGTTGAGGTCTGAGATGAACGAGCCGGGTAGGTCGAGGCCCGGTTCAAGGAAAACGAGCCATTCGCAGGAGGATTCAGCAAGCCTTGTTTCGTCTGCGATGATGGACCACCCATCCGGAGTATTTTCTGCGGAATCGAGGATGAGGTATTTTTCGTGAGGCTTAAGTTCCTGGGCTTCCACTCCGGCGATCAATTCGTGGTCCAACTGACGGAGAACGACGGCAATATTACTTGATCTCCGGTGATTTAGGTTGGCAGGGCTCTTGATGGGCGAATGAGAACTGATCGGTCGGGGTTGTTGCCGATTCATCAATTCGTTGATGTTGGCTTCCTGGCCAGGGAAGTCAGCGGAACTTCTTTTTCCTTCGAGGGAGTCTTTGGACCACAAGGTCGTCGTTTCTCCGATATGTTCGCAAAGACTCGGCGAGTGCAGGTAGAAGGGGATTTGGGTCGACCTGCACCAGTTGCCGACAACCGAATCGACATTTTTGAGGCCTTCGCCCATCCCCCGGTTCCGGTGATTGATCACGGCGGGGTCTCTCAGAAATGCTCTTGCTGAAGAATTGGGGAAGATGAAGGCCATGGCTCCCCACGCTCCCCAACCCACATCTTTGGGAAAAAAGCCGACCCTGTTTTCATGGGCTTGATGGCTCGGGGTATGGAGTGAGACCACGCCAACGCGTTTGTCCGGCCAAAGTTCTTGTTCAAGGTAATCCCTCAAACCAAGACAAAAAACGGCATCGTCCTGGCACATGAAATAGGCGTCTGCGTGGGGTTCCCGCAATACCAATTCGGTGAGAGCGAGGAGGAAGTTGGGCCAAGCGCCCAGTGTTCGGGTGCGTTGGCAGACTTCAATGGAGGAGGGGACTTGGGACAAGTCTGATTCGGGCTCCGCGAAGACGGTCGGGGTCTCCCAACCGGCCTTGAAAAGACTCTGAAGCATTTCGCCGAGATTTGGCTTCCGGCGTGGAGCGGTCGTGATGCCCACGGCCCAATTCTCGATTGTTGCTTTTTTCAATCTTGGTTCATAATCAGCGCAGCAACTGCACTCGCGAATCACCGTTGTGGTATGGGCATCATGGAGACACTCGAATTCCTTGAGTTTAACGTGACCGCGACACGAGGTGCAATTTCGGTCCCCTGTTTGATCTCCAAGATAGGAACAGGGGCCTTTGTAGGATCCAATTTTCCCCTTCCGGGAATTCGCCTCGCTTTGACCTTCGCTGGATATTTTGAGGTGTTTGAAAGCCCGTAAACGAAGCTCTTCGGCTTTCTCGGTGCTGCAAAACTCCTCTCCCCCCTTTTCAATGAGCTTCGAGGTTGCGTGAAAGAGATGAGAGGCAATAACCGGGTTGATCTTCTCTGTCGTCGGCGGGGCATAGCTCTGGCACTCACGGCAAGCCGGGTCCGATGTCTTGGTGTATTCGGCAGCCTCCAGCCCAGTCAGTTTTACGACAAGCCCACACCTTGACTCTGTGAGAAGAAAGGGGCAAAGAACTGGAAATGTTTCCAAAACCTGTCGTTGAGATTGACCGTCCCGGCTAGGTTGCAGAACCCGAGCTCGAACTCGACGAGGAATCCAGCCAGCAACAAAAGATACGACATTCACCAGGATACCCTGGACTCGGTCCGGCAGGAATCTTGTCTGGGACATAGTAGCCCGGCTCGCAGTTTGTCGGAGTGCTTGTGTGAGGTATCCAGGCATTTACGCTCGCTGAATAATAAGCGACGAAATAGCCACCGGAGCCATTGCAGCTCGACGAGTTACCGCTGGGGTTGGAACAACTGGGAGGAGAGGAGGAACTGGACGAAAAGTGTGAACTCATAGATTGATCTACATCTTGGGAAGAACGAATTTGTGAAATTTGTTACAAAATAAAATAGAATTCACAAAAAATCATCTAGTCATTTCGACGTTTCAGAGGAAGAGGTGACCGTTCTCGCAAATCGAACTGTAATCGAATCATTGGGATTGGCTAGGTTGCCTATGGGTGTGCCCCTTTCTTGGATATGAACAAAACTAAAGGCGTGGTTAAAAGCTCCTCCGGGGGCAGATACGGATCCCATGAGCGCCCTGACCATATCAGCGGTTGGCTGGTCTTTCTGGAATGGCAACGGGTTCAGGCAATACTCAGCAAGGTTTCCGTGCATGTCGTAAAGTCCGTGTCGGTTTGGGAAGAGAGACCCTACTGTCTGAGGTTCAATGGTCCGCCCGTTCACCCATGCAAAAAGATTGGCGATTTCAAGATCGGAAGATCCAAATGAATAGAGGGATTGAGCCGGTCCGCTACAGGCGTACTTCCATTCGTCCCTTGTTGGCAGCCGAAATCCCTCAAGGTTGAGGTAGTCTTCCTTGGGGCGCAGGCGTGTTTCCCATTCAGAGTAAGTCTCGTAGCAAGGAGTCATGTTATGGGCCAGGGAAAGTTTGTTGCACAAGGTCATCGCTTGCCACCCGTTGCGTGTGGGGACGGGCTTCTTCCCGTTCTGGTCGACGCCCGGACCACTGTCATCAAGGATTCGAAACAACTCGCTTGTGAGCTCAATCGAGCAAATCTCAAACCGTTTGGCTCCAAGTTTGAGTGGAACGGGTGGTTCGAGAATTGTCATCGTGAGGTCATGAAGAGGAAAATAATTCCATTGGGCATCTTCGGGAGGAGGCGATTTTGGGACTTCGCATTTCCAGTTCTCCAACAGAAAGCGGGAAGCCGCGTGCACTGACCCGCTGGGGTGGGAGCGGGCGATGTGTTCGGCTCTTGTTTTGACCTTTTCCAAGATTGATGGGTTCAGGAGTTCGGGATCTTTTCGAGATAGGAGAAGGCAAAAGATCCGGAGCCATGTGGGTGAATCGGCGGCAGCCTCAAGATGTTTGGCCAGTCTTCTTGTTTCGAGAATGCTTCCACGAGCCAGGACGTGGGAATTGAGTTCGGCTTCCTCGGGCGCAGCCGGCAGGGGGGCTGATTCAAAAGAAAGCTGGGCAACGATTGCGTTCGCGCGAGGGACGACTTCCTTGGAGTTCGGCAGGTCACCGAGATCCTTCAATTCAGTCAGATTTTCAAGGAGGGCCGGAAGTTGTTCTGCCTTGGCAACGGCGATGTATTTTCTAAGACGTTCCAGGTCATTCGCATAAATCGTGGCAAGAAATTGAACTGCGGGTTCTTTTCCGCTTTCGAGTTGCTGCAACATGGCATCTTCCAGATACGGAGCGATCGGTGAGAGGAGGTCGACCCATTGCGGGTCTGGTTTTTCCTGAGTATACCAGGCTGCGATCCGGTTTGCCTGCTCTTCCCAGAAGCGGTCGGGGACTTCGGCCCTGGCAAGTGCGCATGCGGCACGGAGTCCGGCCGACGGCGACTCTTCGTTGAGAACGCGGTGGACCAAATCGTCTCTTATTTGGAGTTCAAGAGGGTGAAGAGTCCCGGTGATCACGCTGACTTCGCTGACCTGGGCCACCATCAGGGGATCAAGAAGTTTCTTTTTGAGATCCGGGTCATCCTTGATCAATGGCAGTAAGGCACGCCAACGATTTCCGGAATTTGCATCGGATTTTGCGATGTCTTCCAGGCGGGCTTTGTTCCAGAAAATCCCGGCTTCGGCAGCCCTAATTGCGGATTGGATCTCCTTGGGGCGCGCTTCCAGGAGCCGGTCGACGGCTTCGTCCGCTCTTTGTCTGGCCACAAGACTCCATGCCGTGATTCCCAGAATGAGGGTGAAGAGAGATGCCAGGATCAGCCTGGGAACATGGTGCCGGGTGGCGGAGCTGAGATATTTTTCATCGTCGAGGGTTCGGCTTCTCCCTGTGGTGAGCACCTTGAGCCATGCCCACTCCACCACGCCGGGGAGGAGTTTCTTCCGATCTCCGGAGATCCAATTCGTCGCCTGGGTGCGGAGTCGCGATTGAGCAAAGCCCCTTAGAGTCTTGTTCTTGGTGTTGAGGGTCCAGTTTCGAAGAGCTCCCACCAGGTAATCATGCGAGAGCTGATAGGCCCGACCCCCATCCTTCGGCGCAGGGGAGATCAGTCTGAGATCTTGATCAAGCGCATGGACCAGTTCTTCAAAAGCCACCGGGTCATCTTCCAGGTTGGTTGCCTTTAACAGTTCCGCTTCCGGGATGGACTCCTTGCGAATCAATCCCTGGTCCGGGACAAGGGTGAGGAGAAAGGCCTCCGCAGTGTCTCTTCGCGTTTGAAGGCTTGAGCTGTTGAAGATGGTATTCAGATAGAAAATCCCAAGATCTTCCAAACTCTTGATACGGGAAATCACTTCGAACTCCCACGAGCTCTGCTCCAGGATCTGGACCAAGATCGCGATGTTTACCGGGGGAAACCGGCCTCGATCCTCAATCAAGGTCAGACCGTGCTGTATGATGGCGCGTCGTTTTCGATTTGAGAGGGCCCGGAATTGTTCAAAGGTATTGGCAATTTTCTCAATGACAAAGCGGGTGTGATCCTTATCAAAGGGAGTGCAGAGGGAAATGTTTTCTCCCTGTCTCATCGGGATATCCAACTCTTGCATGAGCTGGCTTGTGCTCCGCCAAAACTCTTCTCGAATGACAAGAATCGCCTGGATCCGGATGCCGTCGCACTGACGAAGTGCCTTTACGAGAGAACGGGATGATCGTTGATCCGAAGCAGCCTGAAGCCATTGCTCGAATTGATCGATCACGATGAGTAGCTTTGAGCCCACCGGAAGTCCTCCCAAGCGCAGTTTTCGAAGCATCCATGGCAATTCGTCGTTTGGATCAAGATGGGGGTAGCGATGGCAGAGCTTCTGCTTGATGAGTGATTCCGTGGAGTCATTCGAGGCATTGAGCTGGAGGGTCGTCACGCCTTCCCGCAGCTGGGGAACGATGCCTGCACTTAAAAGCGAGGATTTCCCCGAACCCGATGGGCCATAAATGATGCCGACCCTTAAGGGCGTCTCGTTGTTTGAATCGATATCTTCAATACGACGTTTCCACTGATCGACGTCGATCGGGAGTCCGGTTTTGGGTTCGCGGGGCCCCGGGAGCAACTCAAGAAAAGGTCCGGAATCATTTTCGTTGAAGGATCGGAGACCGCGATGAACGAGCTGAGAGGGAGAAATAGCCTCTTTCGAGATTTTGTCTTCAGAGGAATTCCTTTCAAGATCCTCCCGAAACAGACGAACCGTCGCGTAGCGCTTTGTCTTTTGAAAGGCGAGAGCCTTTAAGGTGATGTTAACGAGGTTCGGTGAAATCTCTAATGCTGAATTTCTCAAGTGATCGGAGATCTTGTGCTCGAAAGCCTGCCTCGAATTTTCTTCGACCCATTTGGGGTTGATTGGGAAGCCAGTGAGGCCTCGAAATAAGATGGCTCCAAGAGAGTAGATGTCTGCCTGGGAATTTACGAGGTGGTCCTGGCCGAGAATCTGTTCCGGGCTCATGTAAGCGGGAGTGCCCGCGGAATGAAACCACTTGCTGGCACCCAGGAATCGGGCAATTCCGAAGTCGATGAGAATGGCCTTTTGATCACTATTAATGAGAATGTTGGTAGGTTTGACATCCTGGTGGGAGAGATTGAGTTGGTGAACGGTTTCAAGGCCACTTGAAATCTCTATGACCTTCTCCAAAAAGACCCGCCGGGTAATGACACCTCTTACCAGCGCATCTTCGAGGGTGATCCCTTCGATATATTTGGAGACGATAAAGATTTCACCGGATTCGGTCTTTCCCGCATCATAGACGGGGACAATATGAGGGTGCTCCAGGGTGGCGAGAACACGGGCTTCATCAAAGGCGGCGCCTGCAGCTTCCGCGATTTGTGAGATCTCAGGTTTGAGGACCTTGATCGCGATCTGCCTTTCCAAGATGCTGTCAGTGGCAAGGTAGACCGTTCCAAAACCACCTGATCCAATTTCTTTTTCGAGAACATATCTCGACAGTTCTTCATCTTCCCCGAAACCGAGTGACAAGGAAGTTGTGAGTGAGCCCTCGCTACCGGTGAGATCCTTCATGTTGAAAGCTGGGGGTTATGACGACGTGAGCTAGAAGCCGGGGACCCACTGGAGTTGGCTTTCCCGAGGCCCCGGTATTCGAAGACTCCCAGTCCTCTAAGATTTCCCGAAGTGAGGGCCGAGGTGAGATCATAGGCTTCCAGGATTTCACCAAGGCGTGAGATGTAGCGGTTTCTCCTAAAATCATGAAGGACAACAATACTGCCGTCCCCGAGCAACCTTGATCGATGTAATTCCAGGATACAGTCGATCCGTGCTCTCCCGTCGACCAGGACAAAGTCGAATCCATCCTCGGGGCAAATTTTCTTGGCGGAAGCGATATAACTTTTGAATTGACCTTCTTTTGCGGGCGTCATCCCGGAATGAGGAAAGTCAGGAGGGGAGACAAGGATCTCGACCGGGCTTGAGCTCGGTAATGCTGACCTCATTCGTTTTGCCCAATAGTCGTCATGCTCGATGGAAATCCAGTTTGCAGCATATTGCGAGAAAGTAACCGTGCTTCCACCGCATCCGAATTCCAAGGCCTTTGCTCTTCCCTGGATCCGATTTTGGAGGAGATCCAGGATAGCCTCCACCTCAACTTTATCCATCATGGGGTGATTGGAATCGCGATCCATCGTTCCCTTGAAGCTACTCACCTTACTTGTGAAAGCAAGAATACATCAGCATTCTAATGGAATGGTGGGGCGATTCTTGCTCAAGGTGTTTTTCACTGCCCGGGTATCGTCTGTGTCGATCCCAGATGTGATTTTATCAATTGGCCCTGGCGCTTCGAAAGGTCTTTATGGGGTGATGTTACGTCTGCTTTCGCTTTGCCTTATTATGCTCATGACCTCCGGATGCACCCGGAGTTCGGGATACCGGCAGTCGCCCGAACTCACATTGGAGAAGTTGAATCCACAAGTCTCGCTCGGACATGTGGAAATCGATGACCAAGGGGAGTTGATTAGTTTTGACCAACTGAAGCGGGTGACAGCGAAGATCAAAGAGGAGTCGAGTGAGCCCATCCTCTTGGTCGTTTTCATCCACGGGTGGAACTACAACGCCTCGGACAAGTGGGTTACGGGAAATGGGAATATCACTGATTTCCGCAAATTGCTCATGGAAATGAGTGATGCCAGCGGCAAGAAGACGATGGGGGTTTTTGTCAGTTGGAGGGGGAGGTCCCTGGCGACTTTTCCGGTTGGGGTCGATTATTTTCATCGGCATGCGGCAGCGCGGCGGGTGGGGGGAGTGGGAGGAACCGAGATCCTCCACGAGATCGGTGCCGCAGCCCGGGGCGCAAACTCCAGGAACCGCATCATTATGTTGGGACATTCGCTGGGTGGGGCAATTTTGGAGAGCGCGATGGCAGAGTCGATGGCGGCAAAAGTAGCGATGGATACCGCGCGGGGGATTGAGCTTAGGCGAAAGGATTTTCCGGCGGATCTCATGGTGACAATCAACTCCGCTGAGTCGGCGATTTATGCCCGTCAGTTGTTATCGACCTTTAAGAACCGTGGGATCACCTCGATCGAAGGCGGTCCGCTGCTGATCTCCCTGACGGGCAAGCAGGACTTTGTGACCGGACTTTTATCTCCCATGGGGAATCTTTTGGGACGCTGGGTTCCGGGACTCAATTTCTTCAATACCGGGGTGGCCGGAATGTATCGCAAGGATCCTGCCAATGACAAATTACGCGGGAGCCAGGGAGCGGCCCATCGTTCTACGGTGGGACATTTCAAGCCTCTCTTGAGTCACCGCTATGAGAAGGTGGGCGGGCAAAAGAGGGCGCTCAAAGCCATCATGCGGGACAATAAGACACCCGCACGGGGAGATGGCTTTCTCGTCCACGGCGAGAATGAGACTTACCTTTTCACGCGACCGGAGAAGCCATTCTACAATGACACCCCTTACTGGATCGTTCCGATTCCCGGGTCATTCATCAAGAATCATGACGATCACTGGAACCATAGTTTCATCGGTTTAATGACGGCGATGATGTCGATGGCGAAGTAAGGTTTTCTTCTATGGCCTCAGCCCGAGAAGATCTTCGATATTAAGGTCCTTCAGTTGCTCATCCGTGAAGTTCTCCCGGATGACCTTCTGGAGTTCCTTGTTGCGAAGGATGGCTGCGTAATTTCCGCGGTCATAGGCTTCCTGAATGGCAGGATCGACCGGGATGGCGTCGTAGATGATCTCGCTCCCTTCCTGAGTGGTAATTTGAGCAAACTTTTCCTGGCTGCCTTCTTTTACGATGGCGAGCTTAATGGCATTGGTCTCGACGGGGTCGTTCAGGAAATCAATTTTTTGATGCCATTCTCCGACCTTGCTTTGGTCGATCCATTGTTTGAGTTTCGCAAAGATGGGTTCTTTACTGGAGGTGTCGACTTTTCCCGTGACGTATTTGGACAGGCGATCAAGTTCCGCCACGGTGCCGGCGTAGCGGACTCCGGTCAGCATGAAGTAGGCAAAGCCACCGCCGATTAGAAGTCCGAAGATTCCGCCCGGCATTCCAAAGCCACCCGAACGGGCCTGGCTTCCTTCGCCGCTTTTACCCGCGAGAAAGCCCAGGATTTTTCGGATGGCAACAATCGTCAGCACAAAGGCGGATATTCCGAGGGCGGTTGACATCCAGGGCTGGGGTTTCTCAATCACTTTTTGAGCGATGGTGAATCCATTGTTGTAGACCCAAAGGCCTGCGAGAGTGCCGAGAGCGAGCGCAATCAGGTTAAAGAAGAACGAGACAAAGCTTTTCAAAAAGCCGAGAATCGTGAAAGCACCAATGACCAGGGCGATGATGGTATTTGGGGGGAGTTGATCCATGGCGATGAATTAGGCGAGTTCGGCCATGAGGCGGTTCATGGCGTGGCCATATTCGACGTATGAATCGTAGCACTGCTGCCAATCCGGCTCGACACCGTCGGTGGCATGGAAGACCGTGGCAACGTGGGGCTCGATGGCAAGTCCACCTTCGTAGCCGTCTGCTTTGAGCTCCTTGAGAATCTCACGGACTTTGGCCTGACCGTCACCGGGCAGGGTGTATTGCGCGGGCTCGGTCTCACCGGCCGGAGGGTTCGTGCAGTCCTTGATATGAACGTGGACGACGTGCTCCTTGACCTTCTGATAAAACTCCATGGGGTCCTGCCAGGGGAAGGGCTCACTTTTGGAGCGGTCCAGCTGGAAGATCGGGTTGGCGGTGTCAAAGACGAGCTTGAGACCGGGGACTTCTTCCACGAGGCGCAAGGTGTGATCAGGTGAGAAGCCACCCCAGTTCATGCAGTTTTCGTGGATGGCCTGGATTCCCGCGTCTGCGAAGCGGCTATGAATTTCGCGGAGGCGGCGGAAGCGTTCGCCTTCATTTTGATCGCTCCCCCAGGGTTCCTGGGCATAGGACATGACGCGGATAAGTTTGGTTTCGAGGCGTTGCATGCGCGGGATGGCTCGTTCGATTTCAGCGAGAGTGACGTCGAAATCGGAGGAGATCTTCTTTCCCCAATTACCAATGAGAGATCCGAACTCCGGGATGGTGATGCCGGCCTCATCGAGTTGGTTGGCGACAAGATCGAATTCGGTCTCAGGGAGCTCATGAATGTTGGCGCCATTGACACCGCGCGCAGAGATGCGGGTCCAGCCGATCTCTTTGGTGGCTTTAATCTGGGTGGCAAGGTCTTGCGCTGCCTCATCGGCGAATCCGGTCAAATACATGATGGTTGGAGTTAACCCCATATTGGTGATGGGGAAACCCTAAAACCCTGTTGGGTTTCGCGGTTAGTTGAAGAAGTGACGGCATTAAAATGAGATAAGAGATCTTTCTGGTGGTAATGCGACTGAGTCTCATTAGCGTTAGACTATCAAAACGAAGTTGCTTCATCGTCAGTCGGGTCGTCTGGACTTCGATCTGTGGCATATTTCCGGCGCGCCCGGGGTGTCCGGAAGCTGGGCTGATGTTGTGAAAAGATCCTCACTCCATCTTATTCTCAATCAGAAGGGGGAGGGTTTGGTGATGGCTGCGGGGACTCGTTTGACCTTGCTTCCTCGCACGACCGCCCTTTTTACGACGGCAAAGCAATCGGGACTGATGTCAGCCACGCGTTTCGCTTCGGAAGGAGGGCATGACTTTCTGGTCCTCGTGATTCCGATTGAATCGGTTGAGGGGATCTTTGGACCGGTGGCTCCACTGATGCGCAAAAATCTCGGGATTCTTCGTCGTTGGAGCGGTCGGGAGACGGCGCTGACCGATGATCTCTTGAAGCCGCCCATCCAACCGGCAGCCGAGAAGGCCTGGTATTTGGCAAAGACCCTCGAGATACTCTCGCTGCATCTCTTTCGTCAACCGCAGGAGGAACCACGTTTTTTCTGCTCCATGGTGAAGTCGAATGCCAATCGTTACGTTCGTGAGGCGCTTACGCTGTTGGAGGGGCGCTTGGATCAGGCTCTCGATTTGCAGAAGCTGGCACGTGATGTGGGGTGTGCTCCGCCATACCTGAGCCGCTTGGTGAAACAGGAAACAGGGAAGACCTTGCTCCTTCACCTCAGGGCTCTGCGTATTGAGAAGGCTGCCGAGATGCTTTCCGCGAATCAAATGAACGTCACGGAGGTTGCGTTGGAGGTCGGGTATCAATCGCTCTCTCATTTTTCAAAGGCTTTTTCATTGGAGAAGGGCATGACTCCTTCCCGTTTTTTGAAGCGCGAATCGTGAAAGATCGTTAGAGAACGGCAGGGGAACTCGAGCCCATGGCGTTGGTTGGAGGCTTTGCGATCGAGATTTATTTTACCGAAACGGTTTCGCGAGCATCAATTTGGAGATGTTTGCGTGCGCTCATCCTGATTTGTGGTTAGGAGCATGTCATGAATATGGCAAAGAAAGGAATCGTAACGGGGCTTGTCCTCATCGCTCTTGGAATGATCGGATACTTTGTAGGTGGGCGCGTGAGTGTTACCGCTCTCATCCCGGCGTTCGTTGGCCTGCCCATCTTGTTGAGTTCGCTTCTGGCGCGCTCGCCCGAGAAGCGAAAGTTGGGCATGCATTTGGCCGTTTTTTTTGGGCTGCTGGGATTTCTGGCGTCCTTGGGGAAACTCGTTTCGAAGGTGATCAAAGGGGAGTTCGAACTTGGCCTCTCAACCGGTTCCATGATGGGGATGTCTCTCGTTTGTCTGATCTTCGTGATTCAGTGCGTGAAGTCATTTAAAGCGGCCAGGGCGAAGTAGACGGCTGACCCGAGCCATCATTCAATATCACCACCAATGAAATCACGAATTCTTCTCCTCTACGGTCTCGCGATTTACGCGAGTGGATTGATCCGATTTTTGTTCTTTCCGGGAGGGGCGAACGGGCTCTGGTTTGGCCTCGTGATGGGAACGCTCGCCCTTCTTGGGAGTTGGCTTTTATCAAAGGGTAAGATCTTGCCCGGGCTGGTTCTGGCCGTTCTCTCGATCGCTTTCACCGGGGGGTGGTATACTTGGGAGTGTTTCATGATCAAGGGGGTTGCCGATGCTGAGTGGCGTCAACTCATCATGATCATGGTGTCAGTTGTGGTGGCACTACTTCTGGTGACAAGGGGCCGGAAGAAAGAGTGATTTTTCACACTTGCGCCAACTCACTTTGATCTACCCAATCATAGGATCATCGCGATAGAAGGATGGAGAGGAATCTCCCTCGAATCCTATTTTGGAGAGCGTAACTATTTTGGGTTAAGCGAGGATCTTGTTGATGACGTTTCCATGGACGTCGGTGAGGCGGAAGTTTCGGCCCTTGTATTTGTAGGTGAGCCTTTTGTGGTCGATGCCGAGGAGGTGGAGGGCGGTGGCGTGGAAGTCGTGGACGTGGAAAGGGTCCCTGGCGGCGGTGAAGCCGAAGGGATCGGTCTCGCCGTAGGTGACGCCACCTTTGATACCACCGCCGGCCATGAACATGGAGCCGGATTTGGTGTGATGGTCGCGGCCGCTTCCTTGGGACATCGGAGTGCGGCCAAATTCTCCGCCCCAGATGACGAGAGTGTCGTCGAGCATGCCGCGTTGCTTGAGGTCCTGGATCAGGGCGGCGGCTCCTTGGTCGATGTCTTTGCAACGGGACTTCATTCCACCAACGACGTTGCCATGGTGATCCCATCCGGTGTGGTAGAGCTGGATGAAACGGACACCACGTTCGGCCATGCGGCGTGCCATGAGGCAGTTTGATCCGAAAGAGCCATTGGGCTTGTCTTCGACTCCGTAGAGCTCGCGGGTGGCTTTGGACTCACCGGAAAAATCGGCAAGATCGGGAACGCTGGACTGCATCTTGTAGGCGAGTTCGTATTGCGCGAGACGAGTGGTGAGTTCGGGATCTGCAACTTCCGTTTGATGAAAGTTGTTGAGTTTGGCGAGGGCATCCAGCGAAGTTCTTTGAGTCGTCCGTGTGATACCTTCCGGTGAGCTGAGATAGTTGAGGGGAGTGCCGGAGGAGTAGAATTCGACACCCTGTCTCTTATACACATCTCCGAGCCCACGAGACCGAGGCTGATCTCGT
>CAJXVQ010000024.1 GCA_913060685.1 uncultured Verrucomicrobiales bacterium | reverse complement strand
GAGATCAGCCTCGGTCTCGTGGGCTCGGAGATGTGTATAAGAGACAGCACCTTCATTGAGATAGGTCTGAGTCAGTTTGACCCGGGCGATGGGACCGGTGATGGTGACGGCAGAGTGCGAGGACTTCAGGGGGAAGGAATCGGCATTTTTCTCGCCGCGGATCTCGAAGTAAGGAGACCTTTCGGAGCCAGCAGCAAAAGTTAGGAGAGCGAATAAGAGCGGGAGGATTCGTTTCATCGTGTAGGTAAGTTTGTTCGGGTTTGTGAAGTCTTCGTGTTCTTAATGTGAAAATTCGGAGGAATTGTCTTTTTCTCTATACGTAGATATTCATGGATGGAGGGCGAAGAAAGCCGATGAGGCTTTGATTGGAAGTTTTGGCAAAGCTAACAGCGAGGGATGACGGTGCCGAGATTCCGGCGACAAGTGGGAGGCGTGCGGCCACGGCCTTCTGCATGAGTTCGAAGGAAACCCGCCCGGAGACGAGGAGGAAACAGGCTGAAAAATCGAGGCCCTTCATGAGGCCTTCCCCGATGACCTTGTCGAGCGCGTTGTGACGTCCGATGTCTTCACGTAGGACAAGAAGTTCGCCGTCTTTGGAAAAGATACCGGAAGCGTGGATGCCGCCGGTCGAGTCGAAGTTGGCCTGAGCGGCCCGCATGATGTCCGGGGCTTTTTGGATGACGGCTGGATCAAAGACGGGCTTTGTTTCGATGGGCGGATGGCTTTGAAGGATGGCGTCGATGGTGGCCTTCCCACACAGGCCGCAGGAGGAAGCTGAGAAGAGGTGGCGGGTGAGACGTTCCCAATCGCACTGATGATCATCAATGAGGAAGACGAGAGCGTGGTTATCACGGGCTTCAAGATCGATGCGCCGAACTTGGGAGGCCTTGTCTATAATGCCCTCGGTGAGGAGGAAGCCCATCACAAGCAATTCGTCATCGCCGGGAGTCCTCATCAGGACCGCGAGGGGACGGCCATCAATGATGACCTGGAGAGGTTCCTCGACAGAGACCAGATCGTCGCGTGTGGTTTCTACGCCGTTAGTCCAACGGATGAGCTGACAGGGGCGGGAGGCATCGGGCATACCGATAGTATACGCAGCGCCGCCGGTTTTTCACGCGATGAAACGCGGATGATTTTGCTAGACGAGTGGCGAGGGATATTCACCGGAGTCAACGAGGCCTTTGATGCTCTCGACGACGTGGGGCTTGTCCTCGGGATATGTCACACCGAACCATGAGGATGAAGTTTCCAGAACGTGGCAGTCGGCAACACCGCGATGAACGAGGTCATCGACAACAGTAGGAATGTAGCATTCGCTTTTTTCCTCGGTAGCGCGCTCGACCAGGAAGCTTGCAAAATGCTCCTGGAGTTCAGTGAGGAAGGAGACCGGGAAAGCCCAGAGGTTCATCGAGACGACGACGTTTTCATCGACGAGGCAGGCATTGCCATCGAGTCCACGGCCTTCGATCTGATCAATGTCCTTTCGGGAGATCTCCACGACTTCCTCGACTCCCTTGAGAAGGCCGTTGTTGGTCTGGCAGATCCCACGATTGACCGCTCCGTGGTCGGAAAGGGTATTGACGATTTGGTATCCGACGAGGGCGTAATGCGCCTTTTCGTCTTGAGGAGGATTGCTGGTCAGGAAGGCGGCGGCTTTTTGGTAGGCGTCCGCGCCGTAAAAGTCATCGGCATTGACTACGGCGAAAGGGCGATCGATTTCGTGGCGTGCCGCGAGAATGGCGTGGGATGTGCCCCATGGCTTTTCGCGGCCTTCGGGAACGGAGTATCCTTCGGGAAGATCATCGAGTTTTTGATAAGCGTAGGCAACTTCGACCTGGCTGGAAAATTTGGCCCCGACGGTGGTTTGGAAGGCCTCGGCGAAGTCTTCGCGAATCACAAAGATCACCTTCGAAAAGCCGGCGCGGATCGCGTCGAAAACGGAGTAGTCGAGGACGGTTTCGCCGTTTGGGCCCATTGGGTCCATTTGCTTAAGGCCGCCATAACGGCTGCCCATTCCTGCGGCGAGGACGACGAGTGCGGGAGAATCTGCCATGCTGGGGGTGATTTGTGAGCGACGGAGGCAGATTGGCAAGGGAGAATCTCTATTGTTTCCTTGGTCAAAGGGGAGCCGATGCGTTATTTCGAGCCCGTGAAAATCTGCGTTGTTGGAAAAGGTGGACGTGAGCATGCCCTGATTCGGGCTCTCCGTGAGTCAGCGAGCGATCCCGAGGTCTTTTGCTTTCCTGGAAGCGAAGCGATCCATGAGATCGAGGGCGCAGGGAAAGTGGAAGCCAGTGATCTCGATTCTTTGATCGCTTGGATGACGATGACGGGGATTGATCTCTGTGTGGCGGGCGAGGAAAGCTATCTAGTGACCGGAGAAGGCCTGGCAAATCGGTGCGAAGACGTCGGGATCCCATGCTGGGGACCACCGTTTGCGGCAGCCCAGATGGAGGCTTCGAAGGAATTTGCGAAAAATTTTATGCAGCGTCACGAGATTCCCACCGGAGCGGCAGCCGGCTGTGCGAATGTTGAGGAAGCACGCGCTGCGATTGATGGCAAATATCCCACCGTCCTGAAATTTGATGGCTTGGCGGCAGGAAAAGGAGTGGCGGTTTGCCCGGATGAAGCCTCGGCTGAAGAGTTTTTACAGGAAGTGATGGTCGAGCGACGGTTTGGCCCAGGCCGCCTCTTGGTTGAGGAATGTCTCATTGGGCCGGAGATTTCGATCTTCGCTGCGGTGAGTGGACCGGACTATCTAATTTTGACTCCAGCGCGTGATTACAAGCGGATTGGGGAAGGGGACGTGGGACCGAATACAGGCGGCATGGGCGCAGTCGCGAGTCGTCAGCTTGCTGATCCCGAACTCATGAAGCGGATTGATGAGGAAATTGTCGGACCTACGGTAGCCGGCCTTGAGAAAGACGAACTGAACTACAAAGGCTTCCTCTATTTCGGCCTTATGCTCACTGAAGACGGCCCGAAAATCATTGAATACAACTGTCGCTTTGGTGATCCGGAGTGCCAGGCGGTGATGCCGCTGGTTTCTGGTGATCTTGCCGAATTCTGTCTTGAAGGAGCAAAAGGGAATCTAAAACCGGAGCTCCTTTCCTTTAGCGAAGGCTGGTCGGTTTGCTGTATTTTGGCTTCGGCAGGCTACCCTGAGTCCTCCCGGGCTGATGATGTCATTAGTGGATTCGATTCCATCACTGATGCTCGCGTCTACCATGCCGGAACCAAGAAGATTGACGACGATTGGGCGACCAATGGAGGTCGGGTGCTCGCGATTGTGGCTGGCGGGGAGACTCGCGAAGAAGCGGTTGAGAAGGCCCACGCGGAAGCAGCGAAGGTGACCTTTGATGGGAGCCAGCGACGATCTGATATTGGCCGCTTGCATTTCTAGGCTCACTTTCTAATCTTCCGACAGCGAATGAGTATTGCGCTTGCCCCTTCAGCCATTTCGACGGCGATTACCCGTCTTGCGGATCAAATTTTTTTGGCGGCGGATGGGAACGAGATCGATCTCGTGGGGATTCGCAGTCGTGGTGATGAGGTCGCCGAGCGGGTTTTTGAACTCATGAAGGAAATGGGTGCCAAGGTCCGACTTGGGGTGCTCGATATCTCGCTCTACCGCGACGATTACGAGCATCTCAGCAGTAATCCCACTCTTCAAAGTAGCCAAATTGACTTTCCGGTTGATGGCTCACACGTTGTCCTTGTGGACGATGTCATTTTCACCGGCCGCACCATTCGAGCGGCTCTCGACGCCCTTTTTGACTACGGTCGTCCAGCCAAGATTGACCTTGCGGTTTTGATCGATCGTGGCCATCGCGAGATTCCCATCGAGCCGCGCTTTATCGGAGAGACTCTCAGGACCGACCGCATGGATCGTGTCGATGTCAGCTTGCAGAAGACCGACGGTAAGGAATCGGTCGAAATCATCACTCAATAATGACTCACTCCTATGGCTCGTAAAGATTTCCTGGATATTGTCTCGCTCGACCGCGCGGAAATCATTCATCTGTTGGATCAAGCGGTGCCTTTTAAGGATCTCTTCACCCGCTCGGTGAAAAAGGTGCCTGCTTTGAAAGGGAAGACGGTGTTGATGTTATTTTACGAGCCGAGCACGCGGACGCTCTCATCATTCGAGGTTGCGGCAAAACGTCTCTCGGCGGATGTTACGATCTTCGATGTTCCGCATTCTTCAGTGACCAAAGGGGAGTCGGTTCGTGATACCATCGATACGCTCCAGGCGATGAGGGCCGACTACATTGTGGTGAGGCATCGGCTTTCCGGGCAACCCGCCGCGATCGCGCGCCAGACCAATGCCTCCGTGATCAATGCCGGAGATGGGGCCCACGCCCATCCCACCCAGGCTCTGCTTGATGCCTTCACCTTGCGCGAAGTTTATCCCGAGATGGCAGGACGCAAGGTGGTGATCATGGGGGACATCCTTCACAGTCGGGTGGCTCGCTCCACGAGTACCATTTTGAAAAAATTGGGCGTGGAAGTGGCCTTTTGTGGACCCGGGAGTTTGGTCCCGAAGACCCGGTTTCGCCGTTTTACCAATTACGATGACGCCATGAAGTGGGGCCCGGATGCGATCTATCTTTTGCGCGTTCAAAAGGAGCGGCAGGAAGCTCCTTTTTACCCGAGCGATCGTGAGTATCACTCGGTCTTTGGCATCACCGAAGAACGCTTAAAGCGCATCAGCGACGAAGGCATTTACGTGATGCACCCCGGCCCGATCAACCGGGGCGTCGAGCTCTGCGACGGGGTGCTGGACTACGAGCGTTGTCTCATTTCCCAACAAGTCGAAAATGGAATCGCGGCCCGGATGGCGGTCCTTTTTGGACTCAAACCAAAAATCTCATGAATCTCTTCCTCCAAGGCGGTGAAGTCGCCACAGAAAATGAAGCCCCGCAACGAGCGGATGTTTGGATCGTCGATGGCGTCATTAAGGCGGTCGGTGTCATGGATGCTCCCGAGGAGGCACGCGTGATCGATTGCACCGGACAGATTGTCATGCCGGGCATGTTCGATGCACACGTCCACTTTCGTGAGCCGGGACAGGAGAAGAAGGAAACTATTTTGGATGGCACGGAAGCCGCGATTAACGGTGGAATCACCGGAGTTGTCATGATGCCGAATACGTCGCCTTCAATTGACTCTCCGACGGTCGTGAAACGCGTGCTCGATTTGGGCAAACAGTGCCGCATTCCGGTGCTCACATCGGCTTGTATCACGGTTGATCGCGAGGGGCTTGAGATGGCTCCGATTGCAGGTCTGAAAGATGCTGGAATTTTGATGCTCACCGACGATGGCGATGCGGTTCCCAATGCTGCGCTTCTGAAGCGGGCGATGGAATACGGGACGGAATTTGGTCTCTTCTTTGCGAGCCACTGCGAGGATACGCAGCTGTGCGGACCTCGTGCCCTCAATGAAGGACCGGTGAGTTATCGCCTGGGAATTCAAGGAACCCCTGCGCTGGCGGAGGAGATTTGCATGGACCGCGATATCCGCTTGGCGCACGCCACCGGAGCAACTCTTCATATTCAACATGTGAGTTCGGCGATCGGGATGGAGACGATTCGATGGTGGCGCGATGAACGTGGGGCCAAGGTTTCTGGCGAGGTTTCACCTCATCACCTCATGTTCGCTGACGAGGACATCGGGGACTACGACACTCACTATAAGATGAATCCTCCTCTGCGAACTCGCGAGGACAACGCGGCTTTGCTACAAGGTCTCAAGGAGGGTGTTTTCCGGATTATTGCGACCGATCACGCGCCGCATACCGAGTTTGAGAAATCACAGGCTTTTGTGGATGCCCCGAATGGCATCACCGGATTGGATACGGCGCTCGTTTCCTTGCACGATCGCTTCATCGTGAACGGGGACTTCGGTTGGGATCTCATTGTGAAGCGATACTCCGCCGAGCCTCGACGTATGATGCAGCTTGAGGTGGCGATGGTCGAGGAAGGGAAGCCTGCCGACCTCATCGTTTTTGATCCCAGGAAGGAGACAACTTTCACCAAGGAGTTTATGAAATCAAAAAGTTCCAATACTCCTTTCCTCAACAAGACGCTCAAGGGTTCTGTTGAAATGGTGGTCTTGGGTGACGAGATTCTTTTGGAGAGATGATCCTGGCCTCCTTTGGTGATATTTTTGATCGGGAGGTGATTTCAATCTTACTGTTCATTCTCAGCTCACTCTTCTTAGGGTCACTTTTGGTGCTCTGGGCTCTGTCCAGATTGGCGAAGTGGATTGAAATGAAGATGGATGGGCCTCGGGATAAGGGAGCTCCGGGGATGTGATCAGCTTCAGTTGGCCTATCTGGGTTGGATTATGAGATGGTCATTTTGGACGGTATTTCCAGTTTGAATGGAGTTTTCCTACTTTTCCATTCCGTTCGGCAAGATAGGCTCCGCGTTATTTCCATGGGGCTGGTAAGACAACTATTTTGCATTGGGCTGCTGTTCGCTGGAACGGTTTTTGCCCAAGTGGTGGAGATCACCAATCTTGGCACACCTTCGCAAACTACCAATTGGCCAGGCGGCCTCTATCCGCCGGCGCAGGCGATTGACGGGGATCCGGCGAGCTTTTCCCACACAGACTCAGTCTCTCCGAACAATGCGTGGAAGCTTGATTTTGATCAGGATTATCCAATGGCACGAATTGAATTACAGATGCGTGGGGATTGTTGCGGCGGACGCCTGACCGGCGCGATCATGCGAGTTCTGAATGGGGAAGGAGACTCGGTGTTCAGCTCTGAAATCGCGGATCCTGGAGCGGGAGGACTTACCGTTATCGAGGTTCCAGAGGGTGTCGAAGCGAGGTCGATTCGGATCGGGCTTGAGAGTGGAAAAACAAATCCCAATTCGGGCATCTATGTCATTCATCTTGCCGAAGTGAGAGTCTTTAGTGGTGAGCCCCCGAGGACAGAGATTGAATCGTTCACAGCGGATCGGGAGATGATTCTCAGTGGAGAATCGGTGTCACTGGCTTGGGGAACCGAAAATGCCACGGAGGTGATTCTTGTTGGAATCGGAGAGGTTGGAGTGAGTGATTCTCTCATGGTTTCACCCTCGTCCAGCACGGTGTATCAACTTGTGGCAAGGAGCGATCTGGGGATGGTATCGAGAAAGGTTGTCGTAATTGTCGACGGTGTTGCTTTGGATCCTCAAATCACAGAATTCATGGCGTCTAACAAAGACACCATTGTTCGCAGTGACGGATCTTCGCCGGATTGGATTGAGGTTTGGAACCCCAATCCCATGGCCATTGATTTGGAGGGATACCAAATTGCCGACCGGGAAGATGCCTTTGAATTCTATGTTTTTCCGGAATTGATCCTGTCTGCGGGCGACTATCTGGTGATTGATGCTGCGGAGATCGCCCTTGATGGTGTGTTTTCAACAGGTTTCACCTTGGATCGTTCGGAAGGCGGGGAACTGGCGCTGCTGAATCCACTCGGAGAAGTGCTGCAGTTTTTTCGTTATCCACGTCAACGGAGTGATGTCTCCTTTGGCCCGTTTGGTCAGGAGAATCTTTACTTTCAAGAGGCGACACCTGGTGAGAAGCATCGCGGGGAGGTCGTTGCGGGATTTGTTTTGGATACGCAGTTCAGTGAGCCCCGTGGATTCCATGGGACGGCGTTTTCAGTGGCGGTGACATCCAAAACCGAAGGAAGCCGGATATTTTTGACGCGTGATGGATCCGAACCGGGGCCTGAAAACGACAGCGCTTTTCTCTACACTGTGCCGATTGAGGTTTCGACGACGACAGTGCTGCGGGCGCGGGCATTTAGGGAGGCTTTCGAGCCCACGGATATCGATACAGTCACTTATTTTCTCCCGGGTGACGTCTCTTCGCAGTCGTCGAGTCCGGATCATTTTCCGCCCGCTTGGATTCCAACTTTAAATATCGGAGTCCAGGCAAATCCGGTGAGAGCATTGTCGAATTACGGCTTTGACAATCAGGTGCTCGAGACCTTGCCACTTGTTGATGAGAGTGGGACGAGTTTTGATTTTGAGGATGCTCTTCTGGCAATTCCCACGATGTCCTTGGTGATCGATGCTGATGAGCTCTTCGATCCTGTCGAGGGACTTCACATTAACGCGAGGCAGAGGGGGAGGAGTTGGGAAAGGTTGGCTTCGATCGAATACTTTGACCCGACAGCTGGCGAGTCCGAGCAGGCAAACTGCGGCCTGCGGATGCACGGAGGCTGGAATCGTTTTCCCGAGATGTTGAAGAAGTCATTCCGGCTCTATTTCCGATCCGAGTATGGAGATGCCAATTTCAAGGCTCCGATATTTCAGAATGCTCCCGTGGACGAATACGACCGATTGATTTTACGTTCCGGAAACGGGAAGGCTTGGACCAGTCCGTGGCGCGCGCTGTCCGGTGGAGGAAACTCCCTGCCGCGAACGACCTATTTTCGGGATCAGTTGGCCCGTTCTTTGCAAGCGGCGACCGGGCAGGATTATGTGCCCGGGGCTTTCGTTCACCTCTACATTAATGGTCACTATTGGGGACTCTACAATCCGGTGGAGCGTCCTGATGAGTTTTTGGCAGCAGGTCATCTCGGGGGAGACGATGAAGACTATGATGTCATCAAATGGCGTCGTGGCATCGGGCATGAGGTCGCGGCTGGTGATGACACCGCATGGCTTTCGTTGATCACCTTAATTCGAGGAACTCCGGAGAGTGCTACGACCTACGATCAGGTTAAGGAGAAACTCGATCTTGAAAATTTTGTCGATTATCTCCTCGTGAATTTCTTTCTGGGGAACGTGGATTGGGTCGACAACAACGTGTATGCGATGCGGAACCGGGCAAAGAGCGGACCCTTCCGGTTTTATTGCTGGGACGGCGAGGAAACCTTGCTTTCGACAGGGCGGGATTCCACCACTCAGAACGTCCCGGATACCTGTATGGAGATTCATCAACGCCTTCGCGGCAATCTGGAATATCGTGTTCTTTTTGCGGATCGGGCTCAACGGCATTTGTTTGGACAGGGCGCTTTGACGGACTCACAAACCGACCCCTTGGTCTCCGGTTATGCGACGACTCTGGATAAGGCCATCGTGGCGGAATCCGCACGATGGGGGAGCTTACATCGACCCTCCGATCCTTACGATCGCAGCGATTGGCTGGCCGAGATTGCCAATATTCGAAACAATTACCTGCCTGTGCGAGGGACGACTCTTCTCAATCAACTCAAGTCCGAGAATCTCTTTCCCGATGTCACGGCCCCGGCGATCTTCCCTGAAGTCGAAAGAGTGGTCGAGGTCGGCACAGAGGTCACTTTTGGGGGGATTGCGACAGGGGCGACGGTCTACTACACCACTGATGGCACAGATCCCAGACTCGTGGGTGGAGAAGTCTCAGGACTTGCGGATGCTTTCGCGAAAATCACGGAGGAAGTGGAACTGGTGGTCCTCGGGAGTGAGTGGTTCTATTTGGATACTGGTGTTGATTTGGGGGAGAGCCAATTGGTGCTGGGAACGCCTGGATATGATTCGGAAAACTGGAAGCACCCTGATTTTGCTGATGAGACTTGGGAAACTGGCGTGGCGCCCTTGGGTTATGGGCAGGTTACCGGGCGAGCAATCGCCACGACGATTGGATTTGGACCGGATTCGAATGCAAAACACCCCACCAGTTATTTTCGACATGAGTTTGAAACGGCAGCTGCTCCAGATTTTGATTCGTTGATTTTGCGAATGTTTCGCGACGATGGGGCGATTGTCTATTTGAATGGTGTGGAAGTGGTTCGAACGGGCTTTCTCCAAAGCGGATCGGTGGGCTTTACGGACTTTGCATCGACGGCTTCGAACGAGGGAGAATTTCTTGAAATTGAGATTCCGGTTCCGGAGTTGAGGATTGGAAAAAATGTTCTGGCAGTCGAGTTGCACCAAGCGAGTGCGCGTTCCTCTGATTTGGGTTTCGACCTCGAATTGATCGGACAAAGAGAAATTACGACGAGCACTCCGGTCGTCATCAATGGCGGAACCTTGGTAAAGGCACGCGTATTGGAAGATGGAGAGTGGTCTCCCTTGAGTGAGGCTCTTTTCGTCACTGGTGATCGGGGCGACGACCTCGTGGTGAGTGAAGTCATGTATCATCCGGCCGATGGCGGGGCTGAGTTTTTAGAAATTCTGAATCGCGGAACGGTCAGTCATGCTCTTGCTGATTTGCGACTTACCGGGGGAATCACTTTTAGTTTTGGAGAATCTCCGATCCAAAATCTTGGCCCCGGTGAGAGATTGATCCTGGTTCGTGACGCAAAGACATTTGTAGCGGCGTATCCTGGGATTCACTACTCGGGAGAATATCAAGGTGCCCTGGCCAACGGGGGGGATGAGTTCACTCTGGAAACCGGGACTGGCGAGATCTTGTGGACGTTTCGACATGGAGATGCGGCCCCTTGGCCAATCAGTGCAGACGGTGGCGGCCGGAGTTTGACCTATCGCGGCGGGCTTCAGAATGACGCTCGTTCATGGAGGCCGGGTGCCTCGCTTGGAGGAAGTCCGGGGGCAGGCGATCGTCTTAACTATGAGGCCGGGAGTGATCCCATTTCTTACGCGGTCATTTCAACAGAGCTTTATCAAGGTCGCCGGTTTGAGGTGGTTCGACGTCTTGCCGCGGATGATGCCGATGTGATCGTGGAATGGTCCGGAAATTTGGAGAATTGGTCGAGCGCTTCGGTTGTTAAGCTATCGGAAGTCGTGAGCGAGGATCTGGCAAGAGAGCGATTTGAAGTGGCCGAGGATCTTGCAGAGCAAGGCGGTTTCTATCGGGTCAAGGTGACGATTGAGACTCGATAAGGCAGCCTCTTAGAAAGTGAAATTTTTCTGGTTTTAAGAACTGATCGAGAATTCTTTCCCGCGGAATCCATTGCACGGTATCCGGCTCTTGAATGGCCTCAATTGTCTTACTGAGGATTTTTGCATAGGTCTCGAGAGTCCATGGAGTTGTGTCAACCTCGACAGCTGGCTTTTCCAGGGCATGAGTGAGCCATTCGGTGAGGGCGGGAAGTCGGACATTGGAAATGATCATTCGCTGGTCTGCCTCGGGGAGGTTTCCAAAGTCGACTTCGTCATTGGCGCTATATTGAAGCCAAGCCCGCTCAAGTTCACCGTCCTCAACCGAACGACCGTAAGCTGCCATGGTTGCTTTGACCTGGTCGAGGAACTGGCTTTTGAGATGCGGAAGATGTTGCAAGGGAATTGGGATGCTTTGATACAAGGTTCCGAAAGGGACGAAATCGCGAGTGATTTCAGGAAGGTCCCGGCCAATCAGTGGCTTCTTAAGAAAGGCAGGATCGAGGAAGGTGAGACCAAATCCTTCTGAAATTGAGGTCGTAACGAGATGAGTCGATTTCTCCAACCAGGAAATGAAGCTCCCGGGTTCTTTGCCCACGACATCGAATGAGACGGGCAGGTTTTGAGCACGGGCGAATTCGACCCAGTCGTCGTGGAGGTAAGCAGGATCTTCAGCGCCTGATCGAAGCGCGACGGCAAATTTGGTGCCTTGAGGGGCGTGGGCAGCGAGAAGGCAAATTTCACCGAGGTTCTTTCGGCGAATTCCGCGGACAGGATAAAAGACGAGGGTCTCGGTTGGTGAAGTCGTGTTGATCGCCGGGGGATTGACGGCATTCGGGAGGAAGTGACATCGCGACGCGGGGAGGCCCGCCGTTTTGAGGATTTCCAAATCGCGGCGATTGATCGTCGCGTAGTGGAGGTGAGGAGCGCTGGGATAGAGTCGGTCGATTCCAGCGAGAAGCGGATAGTTTGAGGGACGACCATCTTCAACGAAATCGTGGATCTGCATCAAGATGCGAGTGCCTGATGCCACGGCGGCCTCAATCATGGCGGGGTAGGCGGAGTTTAGCCCAAGGGTGGGATTATGAATGATCCACAAATCGGCATCGACGTCGAGAAGGTGGTCTGTCGGAATCTGGCCTTCAGTCTGATAATCGAGTTCTGGAACGAGGAGGCACTCTTCATCCCAACCTGCGACGGGCCCACTGGAGGCGATCATCACGCGGTGTCCCATCTCACGAAGCACCTTGGCTTGGGATTTGATCACCTGTGTCACGCCTCCGGCGCGTAGATGGTAATGGACGATCAGGATGGTCATTAAGTGACGAAGTCGGCAGTCTGCACGATAGCGTTGCGATGGCAAACGGGATTCGTTACAGTTCTGCCATGAAAGATTCCGGTTGGTGGCAAATGTCGCTCGCGATTGCGGCGGTGACACTGGCAGATCGCCAGAAGCGGCGTAAATTCATTAACGGCTTGCTGGTATTTATCGTGGCCTATGTCGCACTTGGAAACTGGCCCCTGGATTCGTGGCTCTCACAGGGGCCATGGAGAATGCTTCTCTTCTGGGGATTTTTAGGGATTCTTTGTATTCTCCTCATCCTCTTTGCGGTCTTTGATGCCCTCGCGGTGATTGGAGAGGAACGGAGAAAAGCCGGTTTGGATCATCCGCCAAAGAAAGAAGAATCATCGCAGGACTAGATTTGTGACTTGCGAGTTTGGCGACCCCGCCTCATCCCTCTGACATGACTTCAGAGCTTGAACGCCTTTTCGAACACCTGCGCTTTCCGAGTATTTCCACCGACTCCCGCCACGTGGCAGATGTCCGGGCCAATGCGGTTTGGTTGAAGGGGCAGTTCGAGGAGATGGGCTTGGAGACCGAGCTTCACGAAACGCCGGGAAACCCCGTCATTGTGGCACGTAACGAACATGTGGAAGGTCGGAAGACCGTTCTGATCTACGGGCACTACGATGTGCAACCGGTCGATCCGCTTCATCTTTGGGATTCGCCTCCTTTTGAGCCTGAAATCCGTGATGGTAAAATCTGGGGACGCGGTGGTGCTGACAATAAGGGACAGCACTTTGTTCATATGCTCGGAGCGGAGAAAATGATCAAGGAAGAGGGGGAACTTCCACTCAATGTGATCTTCCTCATCGAGGGTGAGGAAGAGATTGGTTCGCCAAATCTGGTTCCATTTTTGAATGAGCATAAGGAGTCGCTTGCTTGCGATATCATCGCGGTTTCTGATACCGGCATGGTTGCTCCCGGCGTGCCAACTCTTGGGTATGGGCTTCGCGGGATTACGTGTCTTGAGGTGATGCTCAAGGGGCCAGCGGGTGATCTTCATTCAGGAGTTTATGGCGGCTGCGTTGCCAATCCAGCGACGGCTGCAGCCAGAATGGTCGCGAGCTTGCACCATGATGATGGCAAAATCGCGGTGGCAGGATTTTACGATGATGTCATTCCGCTTGAAGATTGGGAACGCAAAGCCTGGGCCGAGGTTCCTGGTGCCGCTGATGAGGATTTTCTAAAGACGACCGGATCTCCGGCACCATTTGGTGAGCCGGGATACTCGATGGCGGAGCGCCTCTGGGGCCGCCCGACAATTGAGGTCAATGGGATCGGAGGGGGCTATCAGGGCGAGGGATCTAAAACGGTGCTTCCCGCCGAGGCCATGTTCAAACTCTCCTGCCGCTTGGTTCCGGGCCAGATCCCCGCCAAGGTGCAGCAGCAGGTTGAAGAACACCTTCGTGAGCATGTCCCGACCGGAGTGACCGTGGAGATTTGCAAAGGTCATTCGGGGAAGGCCTATCACAATGACCCACACTCGATCTACAGCAATGCTGCGAAGGCTGCTCTGGCCACGAGCTTCGGACGTGAACCGGTTCTGATCAGGGAAGGCGGAAGTATCCCGATCATTCAGGACATGAAAGAAATTCTGGGATCCGACAGTCTGATGCTGGGACTATCCTGGCCGGACTGCCAGATCCACGCTCCCAACGAAAACTTTCCAGTCGAGAACTTCGAAAAGGGGATTAAAATGAGCAGAGAACTTTTGAAGGAACTTGCAAAAATCTAGCACGCC
This sequence comes from uncultured Verrucomicrobiales bacterium, assembly GCA_913060685.1. GTDB lineage: Bacteria > Verrucomicrobiota > Verrucomicrobiia > Verrucomicrobiales > Akkermansiaceae > SW10. Next base: position 10,566 of record CAJXVQ010000024.1, on the reverse strand, counting down.
ATGAGCGACGAAAAAAAAGACTTTATCCGCGAAATTATCGCGTCTGATATCGAGAGCGGCAAGCACGCGGCTCCGATCACTCGATTTCCACCCGAGCCCAATGGCTACCTCCACATCGGACACGCCAAGGCCATCGGGGTGAACTTTGGGATCGCCCGGGAATACGCCGATCTGGGCGCGCGATGTCACCTGCGCTTTGACGACACCAATCCGGTCAAGGAAGACACGGAGTATGTCGAGTCGATCAAGCGGGACGTCGAGTGGCTCGGATACAATTGGGGTGACCATCTCTATTTTGCGAGTGACTACTTCGATTACTTCTACGACTGCGCGGTCGCTTTGATTAAAAAGGGGCTGGCCTATGTCGACACCCAAACGTCCGACGAGATTCGCGAGCAGAGGGGCAATGTCAGCGTTGTCGGCAAGCCTTCACCTCATCGGGCCCGTTCTGCGGATGAGAATCTGGAGCTTTTCCAGAAGATGAAGGATGGGGGATTCGAAGATGGCGGAGCGGTTCTCCGTGCGAACATTGACATGGAGTCGTTCAATATGAATATGCGTGATCCGGTGCTTTACCGGGTGGTTCATGCCACTCATCACAACACCGGCGATGATTGGTGCATTTACCCGATGTATGACTTCGCGCATCCGCTGGAGGATGCCAAGGAGCACATCACGCATTCGCTGTGTACTCTGGAATTTGAAAACCATCGTCCGCTTTACGATTGGGTGATTGAGAACTGTCCGGTGCCATCGAAGCCTCGTCAGATTGAATTTGCCCGCCTTAACATCGGCTACACCGTGATGAGTAAGCGCAAGTTCATCCAGCTGGTTGAAGAAGGACACGTTGGTGGATGGGATGATCCTCGAATGGCCACCTTGAGCGGGATGCGCCGTCGTGGCTATCCGCCCGAGGCAATCAGGGCATTCGTCGAGCGCGTTGGTCTCACCAAGCAAAATTCCCTTTCCGACTTTGCTCTTCTTGAATTTGAAGTGCGCAATTACCTGAACAAGGTGGCGCTTCGTAAGATGGCGGTTCTTGATCCGGTGAAAGTAGTCGTGACCAACTATCCCGAAGGGGAAAGTGAAACGGTGACTGTTCCGAATAATCCTGAGAATGAGGAAGATGGTAAACGTGAATTGAAGTTTACGCGTGAGTTCTGGATCGAGCGGGATGATTTCATGATCGATGCTCCCAAGAAATTCTTCCGGCTCAAGCCAGACGGAGCGGTGAGGCTTCGCGGAGCCTACATCATTCAGCACGTCGATCATATCCTTGGCGATGACGGGGAGGTGAAGGAAATTCACTGTGAGTTTATCCCGAACACGATCGGTCAGTCCGCTCCGGAAGGAGTAAAATGTCGGACCGCGATCCACTGGGTGTCGTGTGCGGAAGGAATCAATGCGGAGGTCCGTCTCTATGACCGGCTCTTCAGTGAGGAACTTCCCGACAATGCCGAGGGTGGCTATTTGAATTGTCTTAATCCGGAGAGTCTCAGCGTCATTCACGATGCCAAGATCGAGCCAAGTCTGGCCACGATGGAGCCGGGCGAGCGGTGTCAGTTTGAACGGCTCGGCTATTTCTGTGCTGACTCCGAGGACCACACTTCAATCAAGCCGGTTTTCAACCGCATAACGACCCTGCGTGATTCGTGGGGATCCAAGAAGTAATTTATGAAAGGCCACCGTTACTGGATGGCGGTGGTCTTCTTTCTCCTCGCCTCGGCTCCGGGATTTTGGTTTCCGGCGCTGGCCAATGTGCTCGCGAATTACGGTCTTGGCGACTGGGAGGTGGTTGTCTTTCTCGTCCCTCCGATTGCGGGAATGATTTCCCCTCTGATCTTTGGAGCCCAAGTTGATCAAAGGCTCGAGGCTCAGAAGGTCTTGGGTTGGATCATGCTTCTGGGAGCAGGATTTCTTTTCATGGCCTTCCACTCGCTTGAGCAGGGTTGGGGAGGTGGTTGGTTTCTCACTTTCTTCATTATCAATGCCCTCATCTCGGCACCAGCGTGGTCGCTTTTAACAACAATCACCTTATCTAATCTGGCCGACCCCGGGAAGACCTTCGGTTACTTCAGAGTCTGGGGGACGATTGGCTGGATGGTGGCGGGTTGGATCGTGAGTGCATCTGGCTTGGACTTCTCGGCTCAGACCGGAAAGCTGGGGGCAGAGGTGCGCATTCTTGCCGGGATAGCCTGCTTTTTCCTGCCGGTTACTTTGCCAAAGGGAGCCAAGCCCAAGAGCTGGACCGATAACCTTGGTCTCGGGGCGTTGAAGTTGTTGAAGGATCGCGACCTCTTCGTTTATTTCATCACGGCCCTCCTTTTCAGTATTCCGCTCGGGGCCTACTACTTGCACACGCCGAAGCATCTTGCCGAGTTGGGCGTCACTTCAGTCAGTGCCTACATGTCGACTGCGCAGATCATGGAGACGGCCGCGATGCTGGCGATGGGTTGGGTGATCACCCGTTACCGGGTCAAGACGATCCTGCTGGTCGCGATCGGCTGCGGTGTTCTGCGATACAGTTTTTATTCTTTCGATGAAGTGATGTGGTTGGTTTTGGGCATCACCTTGCACGGAATTTGCTGGACCTTCTTTTTCGAAGCGGGCCGGGTCTTTGTCCATCGACGCGTGGAAGAAGGGATGCGAACCCAGGCGCAAGCACTTTTGGGCTTCTTCACGGGCGGCCTTGGGACGGTGATCGGGATCCTGGTGGTCAATCGACTTCATCAAGCAATTGTCCCCGGCCACGGATGGTCCGCTTACTGGATGACCCTCACCGGCATGAACTGCGTGGCGATGGCCATCTTTGCCTTCGGTTATCGCGGACTTCCTCCTGCTCGTGAGAGTTAGGAAATTTTCTTGAGAGCCTCAATCCGCACCAAAACCGGCGGGTGCGAATGATCGAGGAAGACCTCGAGCGAGTGGGGCGTGAGATTGGAAAGATTGTTCGCCGAGAGTTTCTTGAGGGCGGAGATGAGATAGGCGGGGGTGCCTTGCTTGACCGCAGCGTATTCATCGGCCTCGAATTCGTGCTTTCGCGAAAGGGCATTCATCGCGATGGAGAGGATGCGTGAGACCGGCTTGAAGACGATCATAAAGAGAACCAGTCCGGCGGCGGTGACCGCATCTGACTCCAGCGGAATTCCAAAGGCCGCATAGAGTTGGCTCCCAAAGGCGGTCTCCGGATTGGTGGCCATGCCGAGCAGGAAAAAAATGATGGCGGTTTGCACCATGGAAATGACGAGGCGTTGGACAATATGCTTCTTCTTAAAATGGCCGATCTCATGAGCGAGGACACCGACGAGTTCTTCGGTGGTTTGGCTTTCGATGAGGGTGTCGAAAAGAGCAATCTTCTTGCGTTTGCCGAAGCCGGTGAAAAAGGCGTTCGACTTGGAGGATCGCTTGGAACCATCCATGACTGAAATTTCAGTGAGCGGGAACTCGCACTTCACGGCCATGGCCTGAATCGCTTTGTTCAATTCGTCATCTTCCAACGGGGTGAATTTATTGAATATCGGGAGCAGGAACGAGGGGGCAAGGTAAGTGAGGGCGAGTGAAATTCCGGTGAAACTGAGCCAGGCCCAGATCCAGGCATTGTCGATGGATTGGAAAATCCAGAGGATGAGGGCAAGAATTCCGCCTCCGAGGATGGCGGTGATCAAGTGAGACTTGATCTGGTCGATGATGTAGGTTTTGGCGGTGGTCTTGTTGAAATCAAAGCGCTCCTCGAGGACAAAGGTGTGATAGAGATCAAAGGGCAGGGAACTCAACCATGAGCCAAGGTAGAGTAATCCGATGAAGCAGAGACCGGTGGCGATGGGTCCGTAATTCCAGGCATCCACGACCCCAACCAGCCAGGCGAAACCGCCAAGGAACCAAAAGACGAGGAGGACGGTGAGCGAAAAGATGGAAGAAACGACGCCGAATTGAGCCTGGGCCTTCTCGTAAGATTGCGCCTTGAGGTATTTTGCATCGTCCCAGACGCCGCGGAATTCTTCGGGAAGCTTTGGCTTCAGGTTCTTCAAGGTGAGAAGTGTGGCGATGAAATCGAGCTTCCAAAGGAGGAGGAGGGCGACGATGAGCAGAATGGCGAGAAGATTGAACTCGGGCATGTCGGGAAGGTCGGGGGGGGAGGCCGAGGGGACAAGATGATTTTTCCGTCAAAAGCAGCTTCAATGGTATCGACGAAAAAATTTACTTCGGATCTTGAAATTGTTAACCAATCCGTAACACTTCGCCAGATGTTTCGGCCTGCCCGACAGATGAAGTTCAGTTTCCTGGAGAATTCCAGTGAAGCGGTTTTGGTTGGCGCAGATCCCGCAACTCCTCCCCGGGAGGAGGTTCGGGGACAGGACGAGGAACTCACAGCGCGCTGCCAGGATTTGGTCCGACTTCTGGATCTTGATGATTTGATGGATCGCTTGGTGGTTGAGTGGAATCCCCGCATGCGTTCGTGTGCCGGTCGCGCATTTTGGCCCCAGGGGTTGATTCAACTCAACCCGAGACTGGCCTCAATTTCGGATTCTGAAGTGGAGCGAACGATTCTGCATGAACTGGCTCATTTAATCGCTTATGAGCGATATCCTTATCGCGCCATCAAAAGCCATGGCAAGGAGTGGCGGCAGGCCTGTGTTGACGTTGGGATTCCGGGAGAGAAGGCGACCCACGAACTGGCACTTCCGTCTCGGTCTCATCGGCGACAATGGCAATACGAGTGTCCACGTTGCAAGAAGTCCTTCGAGAGAGTCCGGCGCTACAAGAGCGCGGTGGCTTGTTACGAATGCTGCCGTAAGACGACCGGTGGGACTTATAATCCATCGTTTCAGTTGATCGAGGTTCGTTTGGCCCGCTGAATCGCAAACGTAATAAAGCTCCACCGATCAATCGACGGAGCTTTTATTCAGGTAGTTACTCTGATCTTACCTCCGGCTATTCCGTGTCCTTTCACGACTGCGGCGCCTAATCCGGTTGATCGGACTGTCGGGTCCTTTGTCGGCGGCGAGTTTTCGGACGTCGCCGACGATCACCCCTGATCTGAAAGACATTCTTCGGCAACTCAGCTCCGATGTTAGTGTTGCGCTTGATGATCCTTGAGAGGGTCTGCTTGTTGACCATCGCCACGATTTCACGAGGCAAAGCCTTTTCATAGTAGAAGCGATCTCCATCCCGTAAACGTGTGAATTGGTCGACAAGGATCTGCTGGTAAGTCTCACCCACCATCGAGCCTGGAACATCCTCTTCACAAAGGGCCCCGACCCAGAGATCCACTTGATCAGGATGATCGTAAACCGACTGCAGGCTTTCAACATCATCAGTATCTGAAGTGAGATCACTCATGAAGCTGACGGGACGGAGACCAAGTCCGACGCGCGTGCTGTTGTAGTCGGGGATACCGTGATCACGACCACGCTGGATATTCAGGGCAGCCAGATCGAATCCGCCGGCACCCGGAGAGCCGAAGAGGAAGTTGCGGACTTCATCAATGAGCCGGGCATCCAGTTCCTGGCATTCCTGAGAGGCGAGGCCCCGGAGGATCGGTTCGATGCCATCGCTCTCGATCAAGGATGGATCGAAGAAAGAAGCCGCTAGGGAGAGGTGGCCTGATTCGATCTCGGCGCCACTGCCGTCAACACGCAGCAGTTGGGGAGAGAGCATACTGTGCCCAATTCTGAAGGCTGCCGCTCCGAATGCGTTGGAAATATCAGCCCGGACATCCTCCCGGTATCCGCGATAATCAGGGAGAGAATCCCGACCAAGAAGGATCGGAAGGAATTCTCGATATGTGATTGCTTGGATCTCAGCGCCAACGATCATGCGGGCAAACTGATAGATCTCTTCATCCATGGCCTGGGGGTTGAGTCCCGCGTAGCTTTCAGCCCAATAATTGTGCTCACGTACGAAGAGGGTGTGAAGTGCGGTGAGACCCACCTGTTCATTCGCCCTTACATCACCAGCGAGGAAAAAGTTGGCCGACGGGGCGGGAGCATTGTCAAAGCCACCATCATTGTAGGGGAGAAGATCTCCGTGTTCGCTCTCGCTCGTCTTCAGTTTGCCACTGCCAGAAAGTCTTCGCAGAGCAAAGGCGCGTGCATCTGTGGAGCCGTAAACCTGGGAACCGTCGATGTATGCGGAAATAGCATTGATCTGTTCACGAACACCTTCGTTATCCTCGTAGAGGGAGCGATTGAGAGGGATGACCACCGACCCTGAATTCGTGGGATCGAAGTACGGATCTCCGGCGGGGACCTCGATATCAAATGCCTCGGCAGGGTCTATGGTAGGCGTTTCGATGATGTCATGGTCCACGAACTGTCCCCACTGCCAGAGAAAGTCGCTCGCTCCCTTGGAATTTACGATCGATTCGGTCTGTGCAACGACTGCGTTGCTGATTGAGCGAGCGGAAGGTCGTCCCGCTCCGGATGGCTCGGAGGAACCATCAGCATAGGCGTTTTCCATGAGTCGGATTGTGGCTTGTTCGGCAGCGCCCCAAGTGGGGTTGGCAATATTGTTGCTGCTTCCGTTCATGCTCCGAGCCTCAGGCGGGACGGTGATTTTTCCTCCCTCGTTTTGATCAGGGGTTGTGGGCCGATCGGGGCGCGGCTGCCGCCGCATGGATCTCGGAATAAACGCCGCTTGGCGTTCGCTTGATGGACGGCGGTTTTCGGCTGCTCGTTCGGGTCCAGTCACCTGGGCGGGAGCGAGTATCATGGTAGCCGTCAACGAGAACGCCGTCATGGCGATTCTTCGTGAGGTTTTAGGTGTATTTTTCATGATTCTCATTTCTTAATTCAGACCGGATTCATTTTCGATCTGGCGTGTATCATGGCACTAGTGCACTGAATGACAGATGATTGGTCTCAATCAATTTGATTTTTTTTTATTTCGGTGAATACGAAAAATCTCGTGCTAGGTGGATGTGCTTCGGTAGAAGGAACGGTAGTCTTTTGGGCTCATGTGCATGACCGAGGCGAAAGCCCGCGTGAATGAAGCGTGCTCGTGGTAAGAGAGAGAGTTTGCGATCTGGCCGATGCTGAGGGCTGTGTTGAGGAGCCGATCACAGGCGGCGGCGATGCGTGCCCGGACGAGATATTGTCGGGGAGTTGTTCCCAGGTATTTGCGAAAATTTCGTTCCAGGCTACTGACCGACATTCCGGCTTGCCGGGCAAGATCCCGAACGCTGATGTCTTCGCCGAGGTTTTCGTGGACCTGATCAATCAAGTCAGAGATGGCACGGTGGGGAGTGGGAAGGGGTGGTCCTTCCCCGTGTTGCAATCGCTTGGAGACCCCTGCAGTTCCCAAGACTGAATCGTCTTCTCCAAAGAGAGGAATCTTGGAAGTCATCCGCCATTCGATTCCACCTCCCGGTCGGGTCACGATCTCCAGCTTGTTCTGAAGAGGTTTCGCGGTCCGGATGACCGTTTCGTCATCGCTGCGGAAGAAGGAGGCCATGGTCGGGGGGAAAAGCGATGCGTCAGTCTCTCCGACAAGGTCATCGGGTGTTCGATTCAAGAGCTGGGCGTAGGCCCGATTGGTGAAAATAATGACTCCATCCCCATTTTTCACCCAGAACATGACATCCGGAAGGACTTCAAAGAGGCCCATGGCAATTTGACCGGGACGGAGGCGGGCGGAAAATTCCCGGAAAGTGGAGAGCTCTGACATAGATACATGACGATTTACGACAAAAAAACGATGGCTTGAATCATGGACGGGAGGAAGGATTTTCTGTTACCTTCTCCATGCGGCAGGGTAAATCTTGCTTCAAACAACCACAATCAAACCATGTCTGAATACTTTCCCAACGTCCCTAAGATCAAATATGAGGGGGCCGGCTCTGATAACCCTTTCGCATTTCATCACTACAACCCGGATGAGGTGATCGCGGGAAAAACCATGCGCGACCACATGCGGTTTGGAGCTGCTTATTGGCACTGCATGCGAAACGGTCTTGGTGATCCCTTCGGTGACGGGACTGCCCAAATGCCTTGGGATAATGGTGAAGAGACCCTTGAAAATGCCCTCGCGCGTGTGCCGGTTTTCTTCGAGTTTCTCGATAAGATCGATATTGATTACTACTGTTTCCACGATCGTGACATCTCTCCGGAAGGGGAGAGCTTGAGTCACACTCACGAAATGTTCCACAAGGTGGTGGATGAGCTTGAGACTTATCAGAACAATTCCGGCAAGAAACTTCTTTGGGGTACAGCCTGTCTTTTTGGTCATCCCCGCTATGCGCACGGCGCCTCGACTTCACCCAGTGCTGATGTTTTCGCCTATGGCGCAAGTCAGGTGAAAAACGCGATCGATGCGACCCATCGCCTCGGCGGACCCGGTTACACCTTTTGGGGTGGTCGTGAGGGATACGGTTCTCTCATCAACACCAACATGAAACGCGAAGTGGATCACTTGGCGGCCTTCCTCCACATGGCCGTCGATTACGCCAAGAAGATTGGCTACACCGGTCAGTTTTATATTGAGCCTAAACCTCGCGAACCGTCGACCCACCAGTATGATTCCGACTCTGCGGCGTGTCTTAACTTCCTCCGTGAGTATGGCCTTCTCGACCACTTTAAATTGAACATCGAAACCAACCACGCCACCCTGGCCGGACACACCATGGAGCACGAGCTCGAGGTGGCGATGAATGCCGGAGCCTTGGGTTCCATTGATGCCAACCGCGGCGACGAGCTTCTCGGCTGGGATACCGATCAGTTCCCAACCAATATCTACGGCACCACAAACGTCATGTTGCGCTTGCTCAAGATGGGCGGATTCACGACCGGTGGTCTGAACTTCGATGCCAAGCGTCGCCGTGAAAGCCATGAGCCCGAGGATCTTTTTCATGCTCATATTGGCGGGATGGATGCCTTTGCTCGCGGACTCAAGATCGCGGCCAAGATTATCGAAGACGGCAAGTTCGATGAGTTCGTGAAGAATCGCTACTCGTCATACGACAGCGGGGTTGGATCCAAGATTGAATCGGGAAGCGCCAGCCTGGAGTCACTTGATCGCTACGCCCTTGAGATTGCACCGCCGCAATTGGCGAGTGGTCGTCAGGAGCGCCTTGAGAATCTTCTCAACGATTACCTTTAGAAATTCATGTCTCTTGTTCTTGGACTCGACTCATCCACCCAAAGTCTTTCGGCTGTGATTCTTAACACCGAAAGCGGGGTGGTTGTGGCCGACCATTCCATCAACTTTGGGAAAGATCTACCGCACTACGGGCTACCTCACGGCTACGATGATTCGGGAACCCGGGGCGAGGTTTCTTCCAATCCGCTGATGTGGTTGGAGGCGCTCGATCTCCTGCTGGTGCAGATGACGGGTGATGGGGTCGATTTCTCCAAGATCAAGGCCGTTTCAGGTTCAGGGCAGCAGCACGGAAGTGTCTATCTGAAGAGTTGTTTTGGGGAGAAGCTTGCTGGACTTTCGGCAGGGTCAAATCTGAAGAACCAACTCGCGGGATGTCTTGCGAGGGACCGTTCACCAATCTGGATGGATAGTTCGACAACTTCCGAGTGTGCCGAGATCGCGGCAGCGGTGGGTGGTAATGAGGTGGTTTGTGCCAAGTCGGGCTCGGTGGCGGTTGAACGTTTCACAGGCCCTCAGATCCGGAAGTTTTCCAAGGAAGATCCTGCGGGATATGCCGGGACAGGAGTCATCCATCTCGTCAGCTCATTCTTTGCCAGTATTCTGGCGGGGAAAAATGTTCCCATCGATTTTGGGGACGGAGCCGGGATGAATTTGATGAATTTGGCGGGTAAAGATTGGGATGTTGATTTGGTCAATGCCACTGCGGAAGGATTGGCTGAAAAACTGCCTCCTTGTGCTCCTTCGAATACGGGGTCAGGACCGATCTCCCATTACTTCGTCAAGAAATACGGATTTTCTCCGGCTTGCGAAACCATCATCTGGTCCGGGGACAATCCCTGCAGCTTAATCGGAATGGGGGCGGCTTCGCCGGGTAAGGTCGTGATCAGTTTGGGCACCAGCGATACCCTTTTCGCAGCGATGCCGGAGCCGCGGACTGACCCGAATGGCTTCGGGCATGTTTTCGGCAATCCTGCCGGAGGATACATGAGCCTGATTTGTTTTAAAAATGGTTCATTGGCGAGAGAGTCGGTCAAGGAGCAGTTCGGACTCGAGTGGAATGCCTTCGAGAAGGTCGCCTTGGCTCGCACTCCGATTGGCAATGGCGGGCTGATGATGCTGCCATTCTACGAACCCGAAATCACACCCGCAATTGATACCGGTGGCCCGGTTTTTTCAGAAGAAGGTGATCATTCGGCGGATGAATTCGTGCGAGCAGTGATGGAGGGGCAATTTTTGAACATGCGGGCCCACTCGGATTGGCTCGGAGTTGAGCCTACCAGGATCTATATCACCGGCGGAGCATCGGAGAGTGATGGTATTGCCCAGATGATTGCCAATGTTTTCGGTGTTCCGGTTGATCGCTTGGATGTTCCTGGTTCTGCTGCGATTGGCGCAGCAATGCGCGCCGCCCATGGAATCGGTGAAGATCCTGTCTCTTATACACATCTGACGCTGCCGACGATCTACTCT